>JAVZJF010000120.1:0-3654 GCA_038870935.1 Candidatus Anstonellales archaeon
GGGTTGTGCGCAACAACAAACAACTAATCAAATCACTGAAAATAATCAAATTTCTCAAGCTCAAAACCAAAATCAAATCATATCAGAAAAAAAAGAAAACCCAAATGTAGAATCTAAAGAAGTAGTTGTGCAAGAAGAAACGGTACCTCTAGATGGATTTACTAATGAAGACCAAGAAAAATCTTTACTAGACTTAACTGAAAGCAGTCAATTAAGTATAGAAAATAATAATAACAACATGGCTAACCAAGGTAATGAAACAGAATTAGAAATTAAAGATAAATCAATAGAAATGCCAATTGAAGAGCTTATTATGAATACTTATGAAGAAGATTTAAACTCATTCTTTACTTAGAACTCTTAGACACTAACAAAAACATTTTTAAACAATTCTTTTCATTCATAACCTATATTCAATATTGCAATCAATTTAATTTATATTCAACGATATAAGTACAAAGGTGTAATAAATGGGAAAAGGAGAATTTTCTGCTCGTGAATTAGAGACTAAAAGAAAGAAATTTAGATGGAAAAAGAAATGGTGGAAAAGAAAAAAGCTGAAATTAAATGTTAAATACGATGCTCTTGAAGGCGCACCAATGGCAAAAGCAATTGTTTTAGAAAAAAGAGTGCTTGAACAAAAGCAGCCTCACTCAGGCTTAATTAAGTGTGTTAGAGTTCAATTAGTTAAGAACGGTAAAATTGTAACTGCATTTGCTCCAAGGGATAAAGCTATTAATCAAATTGCAGAACATGATGAAGTTATTATAGAAGGTTTAGGAGGATCACAAAGAGGACAAATGGGTTCTATTCCTGGAGTAAGGTACAAAGTTATTGCCGTTAATGGCGTTGCATTAGAGCAATTGAGAAGAGGAAAGAAAGAGAAACCAAAGAGATAATTTAAAGTTTGTTTGTTTATTTAATAAAAGTGATTTACTATGGCTAAAAAAGTTCCTGAACTTCAATTACCTGATAAAATTTTTGACAAATATGATACAAATAATATAGAAGTTAAAGACTTAGGGTTGGCGAAATACATAACAATAAAACCAACATATGTTCTACATACTTTTGGTAGACATGCAAAAAAACAATTCAACAAATCTAAAGTTAATATAGTTGAGAGATTAATTAATTGCCTGATGCGAGGAGGTACTGGTGACAAAATAGGTGGAAGAGTAATAAGAACTCATGGAGCTATGCAAGGAAAGAAATTAAGGGCAATAAAAATTGTCAAAAAGGCTTTTGCAATTGTTGAAGAAAAGACTAAAAGTAATCCTGTACAGTTACTCGTACAAGCAATTGAAAATTCTGCTCCAAGAGAAGATTTTACAAGAGTTTCTTTTGGTGGTGTGACTTACCAAGTTGCTGTTGATATAGCTCCAATGAGGAGATTGGATTTAGCAATAAGAAACATTGTTTATGCAGCAATATTACGATCATTTAATACTGGTAATAAATTGCCAAATACTTTAGCTGACGAAATCATTAATGCTTCTAAAAACGATAACATTAACTCTTATGCAGTGAAAAAGAAGAACGAAATAGAGAGAATGGCAAAAGCTGCAAGATAATTGATAGTTCATTTTTCTTGGACAAGTTTTTTCCATTTTGACATAATTAAAAATGATTTTAAAGAATATTGTTTTAACTTAACATGTTTATTTATGATCGGGTTATTTATAGGAAGATTCCAACCTTTTCACAAAGGACATTTACACTGTTTAAGATATATTTCTAAAAAATGTTCTAAAATTATCATTATGATTGGTAGCAGCAATATTTCAAATACCTTTGAAAATCCTTTAACACTTAAAGAACGAATAGTTCTCATCAAAAAAGTTATTCAGCAAGAAAAAAATCTGAGTGAGGTTTATATTACACAGGTACCAGATGTACACGATAATGAATTATGGGTAGATTTAGTTTTAGAAGAAGTTAAAAATTCTCAATTAAAAAAATTCGACATACTTTTTACAAGCAATACTCTCGTTAAAGAACTATTTGAAAAAAAAGGCTTCAAAGTAAAAAGGATACCTTTCTATAAAAGAGAATCACTCCAAGGCATGATAATAAGAAAAGAAGCAGTGTTGATTGATAATAAATGGAGGAATTCTGTACCAAAATATCTATTACCTATTTTATTTCAAATGAAATTTGAAGAAAGGCTATTAGATTTAGCAAAAACAAACGAAAAAGAAAAAGTCAATTAATTTTCTTCTTAAATTAATTAGTCGTTTGCACTTCTTTTATAGCATCATCTATACTTTTATTGTCAACAAATACTTTTCTTAAACTAGTAATTACTTTTGGCGAATCAAACAAAGATAAGAAAGATTTACCCAAAACAATACCTGCAATACCTAACTCTCTGTATTCCTTTGCCCTGTGCAACAGATCATCAATATCATTAATATTCTTAATTGCTAACCATATGTCGATCTCACTTGCTAACAAGATCTCTTCTAATTCATCTAAACTAATTATATCACTAATTATAAATGCATTGTATCCTAATTCTTGAGCTGCATTTAATGAATAAAGTAAATCCTCAATAGTTGAATTATTGTATTGATTTTTAGTACCAGAAACGATTACATTTCCACAAATGAATCTATTAGAATCCAATAAATGGCTAAAAACCTCATTGTATGAATCTATGTTATTGAAATCTTCAGAAATAAAAGTTCTAAATAATACTCCTTTAGGACTAAAGTAATCAATATCCTCCAATGTAGATATATCATGAATATCTTTCAAAAAATGATTCTTACTATTGTAATTCAATATTAAGCCAATTCCATTCTCCGTTAATTCAGCATTAAATCTCTTCGCATTTCCTTTGTTCAAGATAATGTAATCAACTTTAGATTTTTTTGCAATTGCGATAACCCTATTAGAAGATATCTCTAACTCCAAACTATTTTGATGAAATTCGTACTTGAAATCATAATCTAAAATTATTTTCCTTTTTGTGTCAGAAACAATTAAATTTTCTAATTGTTCATCGTTTGACATAGTTAACATTATTATAACTGAATAAGAAGTTATAATAATTACGCTTAATTAACATATATTTTATTTATAATTTTGGGCCATGCAATTTAAATACTCTTGTGTCTTTGTCCAACCACATTTTCCATTACTCTGCTTCTCGCAAATTGAATAATATAAACACCTATATTCCTCTCTCCAAAGACATATTGACATTACAGGATTTTTTTCATATTCATCTTTGTCAATGCAAATTTCGCCGCTACAGCCTGCTATAACACAATTATCTTTTGATGACTTTTTCAAAGGCAATGTAGCATCTTGGTTCTCTTTAGAATGCTTATCTATTAAAGCAGGTACCTCGTCAGTTTGTGGATTTGTTAAGCCTTCTCTTCCATCAATATAATCAGGAACTTGGCTTGGGCCAGGATCAACAATTCTGGTCATATTATCAATACTTATATTAATAAATTCTATAGGATCGGTTATCAGCATCTTTGCCTTTTTTATCTCTGAAATTGCATGTATCATGTAATTTAAAGATTCCTTGTACGAACCATTAGAGTGTAATGATTCAGCATACAAAAAATTATTTTCTGCCTCTTTTGTCAATCTACCAATATTGTTATAATTTTGACACACCGCAAGGGTTAAGTAATA
>JAVZJF010000121.1:0-3615 GCA_038870935.1 Candidatus Anstonellales archaeon
AACAACTATTCCTCCTATAGCGTTCATAACATTCTTAGGAATATCTATTGGGGGATTAGTAAATCTTGAAACCATTTCAGCTGCATTATCAGCATGAAATGTACCATAAACACTATGACCTGTATGTATTGCTTCAAATAATATCACTGCTTCTCTTTTTCTTCTTATTTCTCCTACAATGATTCTATCTGGCCTCATTCTCAATGAATTAACTAACAAATCAAGCATCGTAATTTCTCCTTTGCCCTCAATGTTTGCTTCTCTTGTGACTAAAGGCACAACATGAAGGAATGATGGTAATGTTAATTCCCTTGTATCTTCTATAGTAATTATTCTTTGATTTGGTGGAATAAATGCTGCAACTGCGTTTAAAAAACTTGTTTTACCTGAACCTGTACCACCTGAAACAATTATGCTCAACTCATTTTGTACCATTAGCCATATCATTGCAGCAACTTCTGATGTTATTGTTTTATTGTTTAGTAATACAGGCATTGTCCAAGGATTTTTAGAAAATTTTCTTATTGTAATTGTATTACCATCATTTGATATTGGACTTAACGTAGCATTTACTCTATCACCTGATGGCAAATGTGCATCCATTAAAGGATTTAAAACACTTATCTGCTTGCCAACTCTTCTACCAATCATTGCCGCATAATCATAAATAGTTTGCTCATCTTTGACAAAAATATTTGTCTTACACCAACCAAACTTTTTGTGATAAACCATAACAGGTTTTTCTGCAGAATTAATTACAACCTCTTCTAATTGCTCATCTTGAAGTAGAAATTCTATATCACCCATTCCAAGTGTATCATTGATAATATATACAACCATGAATCTAAGATCGTCATCTTTCACATTAGGTAATTTTTGCTTTATTAGATATGCTGCAGCAATTGCAAATTTTTCTTCTAATTTCTTATAACTTTTAGTATCTAGTAAATCAGTAATTGACAACTTCATCTTTGAAAGCAATTCTGTTTTAATTGTAGATAATAAAATTTTTGTGCCTTCTCCAATATCAGGAAATTGTACCTCGTAAATTGGAACATATTCATCTTTTGTTCTATAAATAGTGACTGTTAAAGCAACTCCTTTTTTTGATATTTCATATGTTGTAAGATATTGACTTTCAATTGGCATAAAAAAACCTCTACCCAACCACTAAAGAAATTAATATTAACCTTTCCTTAGCATTCTATTATCTATTATTTGATTTTATACCTAATAATACTTTCTTGCCTTAAAATTTAAGCACTTATGATATAAATAACAAAAAGTGAGAAAAAGTGAGTGTAAACACAACTATTGGCATATTAGTAAAATCACATAATGCAATTACTCTAATATCGCCTTTTGAAGATTTTAATAACTATGAAATAATACTTCAGAATAATGAAAAACTACTACTTAATCAATTCAGCATAGTTAATTATTCTATTGAAAGAGAAAAAAATATCTTAATCGTAGAAAATATTGAAAAACTAAATAAGGAAAAGATAGCTATTTATATCACAAACCTAGAAGAAAAAATTTCACCTTTGAATCTGCTGATCAAAATAAATAAAGAGTATGAACCTACTTTAACTCTAAGCATAAAGAATTTTGCCACTGATTTTTTTAAACTACTTTTGCAAAACCCCAAAATAATAATGAGATATAATAGAGATGCAGATGGTATTTCAAGCGCATTAGCCTTTGCAAGACCAAATTTACCTTTTCTTTTCATTTCTCATAATTCTCCAATTTACGATATTGACCAAGCTACTAAAGACATTATAAACTTGAAAACTTCAGAAAAAAAAGTTGTTATTCTTTTAGATTTTGGCTCAAACGAAGAATCTTTAGATGCTTTAATGTGCCTACACGAAAATAATGTAAAAACGGTTATTATTGACCATCATCCAATGTATGAAGAAAATAAAAAATACGCAAATATTTTGAATTCTTATGATTTTTCAAAAAATTCAGAAATAACAACAGGTTTTCTTTGTGCAAATATAAGCAGATATCTTAATTTAATTGATGAAAAGTTTGCACAAGATTTATGTTTTGTATCATTTGCAGGAGACAAAAGTCCATTTTTGAATTTGACTGAAAAGAAAGAAATTTATGAAAAAATTGCCGAATGCATAGACTTCCAAATTACCTACAACCAACTTAATTCTTACGAAATTCTTAGTACTGCAGAGAAAATAATTATTGATGAATCATTTCTCAACGAGGTTGATATAAATAGGCAAGAAATGAAAGAAAAAATGAAAGAAAAAATTTTGAAATACCAAAAAGTAAAGTTTAATCAAAAAAAAGGACTATATGTAATTTATTTGAATTTAAATAAATTTGAAGAATTCAAAAGTAAAAGTAAATTATGCAATTTGGCACTTGAATTAAGCAACGAATCTAATAAACCATGTGCAATTATTGCCTATTCTAAAGAAAAAATAATATTTAGAATAAATAATGCAGCCTTAAATTTAGGTGTTAGTAGCGAAGAAATCATAGAAAAGCTGAAAAAAAATGAACTGTTAATAAGCGGAGGTGGACACAAAGTGGCTGCTAGTATAACCTTTGAAAAAGATAATTATTCTTTAATTATGAAAGAAATTGAAAACTATTTCGAAAATTAGCTGAAATAACCTTCAATAATTCCACTATCTCTTAAAATAATTCCGTATTCATCTTCAGCAACTATATTAAGATGGTATCTGTAATAATTTCCGATAGCTGAACTACACGGTTGAAAATTTGCCGGACTTTTAAGAGTACCTATTATTGTTATCTCTCTACCATTAGGTACAGTAATTTTATTATTTCCAACAAGAATTAAATTGCCATAATCATCTCTTACAGAAAATTCCTTGAAAGTATCTAAATAACAATCACTATTTGTGTTCAAAAACTTGAACAATATTGAATTATAATTTTCTTTATCAGCCAAATATACAACTAAACTTTTACCTGCTCGGTTCTGAAATGTAATTATTATATGTGCTTCATAATAGCCTAAAGGACCTGAAGAAATACTTACCCGAGATGGAATTAGATATTTGAATCCTTTGACATTTACTTTAGAAGTGGTTAGCAACGTATTTGCAACAGAAAATAAAGAGATTATTGTAACAATAACTACTAAAAAAATAAATGCCCAAAATAGCTTTGTCTTAAATTCAATTTTCTTTTTAGATGAATTATCTAATGTAAATTCTTCTAAGTCAATATCTTCATCATCAGAATTATCATATTCAAATGGTTTTCTTAGCATTCTTATCATCACTAGAGAAAAATTAAGAACTACGAATTAATATAACGTTTTTCTAATTTATTCTTTTCTTACAAAAGGAGTATATTCACACTAAATCGTGTGAATAGATATTGGGGCCACAGGGATTTGAACCCTGACATGCTGGTTTTTTCTTCTAATGGATTTGTTAATTTTTTAGCCATTAGAACCTGGAGCCAGCCACGCTACCTGGTTACATCATGGCCCCTATTGTGCCAACACCAACCAGTCCAACACCAACCAGTTAGAATTATTATAATTTAATATTCATTGAATTAAGAAGTAATAAAAAGGTATTTTTTACTTTAATTAAGGAATAAAAAATT
>JAVZJF010000122.1:0-3593 GCA_038870935.1 Candidatus Anstonellales archaeon
TGAAAAGGGATTGAAATTGAATATTTTCGTTTCACCAAATGTAACTGAAATTCCACTTACTCATAATCAAGAGATTTTCAAACAGTACGAGAAAATACTAAACGATCACAAAAATCTTAGAACGTGAAAAGATTCTTTTTGGTAAAGTACTTGTAGCATGAGGTGAACTTAAATATAAGGCAAATATGTTTTGTATTTCGGAGGATTGTAAAAATTTTTAAGGCCTTTCAAAATTGGTTGGTGCAAGATATAACATATAAAGACAAGCAAATTTCGTTCTTTTTGTGATTGTAAAAATAATATGAAAAGTATTATGTAGTTGAGAGATTTTTAAGAGAGGGGGTGAATCAAAATTCCATCTTTAAAGAAAAAAGGATAAGTATTCATACATTTTTTGAAAGAGCCTAAAAATAAAAATTTTGGGAGGTGTGAAATGCGTAGTAAAGGTTTTTTAGTGTTATTAATTGTGAGTTTGCTTTTCGTTTCTTACGTAATGGCAAAAACCACGATTACGTTTTTTGGTCAATGGGCTGATTATGAAATAGCAGGAATAACTAATGCAGAAGGTCAGGTAATCTATCCAGGTTTTCAATACTATATCAACGAGTATATGAAACTTCACCCAGATGTAGAAATTAAAGTGAGAATGGTTCCGTTTAATGAGTACCTTCAAGATATTCTTGTTAGCCATACGTCAGGGAATGCTGCTGATATATACGAAGTTTATACCTTATGGGTTCCTCAACTCGTAAATGCTGGCGTGCTTGCTGAAGCACCTACAGATATAGCCAGCGCGGTAGAAAAAGATTTTATTCCTCAGGCAGTCGGAGCTATTACTGTGAATAAAAAGATATATGGAATTCCCTCAGAATATGCTGACTATGCTCTTATCTACAATAAAAAACTCTTTGCAGCTGCTGGTTATACTGAACCTCCAAAAACATGGAATGATCTTGTTACTATGGCCAAACATCTCACAAAATACGATCCAAATGGAGCAATATCTCAATATGGTTTCGCTTTTCTAACAGGATGGGTCAGTGGTATCGTCCATCCTTATTTGTCATTACTTTATAGTCTTGGCGGTTCTATGTTTAATGATAATAATACAAAATGCCTTTTAAATAAGGAACTAGGCGTTGAAGCACTTAACGCTGAACTTGCTCTTTTCAAGGAAGGAGCAACAAATAGCAGTGGCAATTTTTCAACGTATTTTCCTCAAAATAAAGTTGCCATGTCTATAGAAGCTCCTTGGGCAGTAGACACTTTAAGGCTTGCTTATGGTGATGAATACGATGAATATGTTGGAATTGCCCCTATACCCCCTCTCGGAAACAAATACGCAAGTTGTGCTTATTCATGGGCATTTGCTGTTGATAATGCTTCCAAAAATAAAACGGCCGCATGGAATTTCCTGAAATGGTTTGCAATCCAACTTCAATCTAAAACTAAAACAACACGCGCGGGAGATCTTGAGACGGACGTAATTTATACGATTCCTCCAAATAAGTACGATATCGAAAATCAGCCTATTCTTAACTCTCAGCTCAAGGTTTATGTTGATCAACTGGAAAATTCTGTAACTGAACCAATTGTCATGCAAGGAGCACAAATAGAAACCATCCTTATGAATGAAATCATGGCTGCCTGGAACAACCAAAAAACAGCACAACAAGCACTTGACGATGCTGTTGCAAAAATAGATCCTATTCTTGCTCAATACTATAAATAACTCATCTGCTTATGATGTGTGTCAAGATTACGATAAAAGTTACAAACAGATTCAAGCTGACATTGTTCCATTTTCATCAAAAGTTAATGAACAAGGCCTTTGAAAATTGGGCTCTGAATTGAGATAAACGAAGATGCCTCCTGATTTGGTGAAATATTACCATAATATAAACACATCACCAATCCGAGGAGGCATCTTCATGGAAATTTATCAGAAATTCAACCTTTAACGCAAGCATTTTCTCTTAAGATGAGGAGGTAACATGTTTTGAAAAAAACAAGATTAAAAGAAAATTTGGCAGCATATATCTTCTTGGGACCGTCTCTCGTATTTTTTGCGATATTTTTCATCTTTTCTGTTGGATTTTCAATTTGGGTCTCGTTCAAAAGATGGGATATGCTAACACCTGTGCTTAGTGCAAAATGGGTGGGAATTTCAAATTATATCAGTGTACTCAGTGATTCTCTTTTTAGAAGTAGTTTACTTAACACATTAATCTATACTGGAATAACTTTAATAATAACACTCTTTATTTCGTTGCTTGTTGCAGTTGCATTAAATAATGTAAAGGGAGCAGCAGTCTGGAGATTCATATATTTTGCTCCTACAGTAACACCCGCGGTGGCTATAGGAATGATATGGAGTTATCTTTACCGCCCAAGTCAAGGGATCATTAATGAAGTTCTTGGGTATTTTGGGGTGCCTCCTATTAATTGGCTTACAGATCCAAGATATGTCCTTGTAGCAATCATGATTGCAGCGATATGGGAAAATATAGGACTCTTTGTTATAATATATACGGCTGGCCTTAAATCTATCCCTCAATCTTATTATGATGCAGCAACAATTGATGGTGCTTCGCAAATTAGAACGTTTTTTTCAATAACTATTCCATTACTGCAACCAACAACACTTTTTTTATCTGTTACGGGTGCAATTAGCGCATTGCAAGTTTTTGACCTTGTTTATATATTAGGAGCTAATGCACCTCAAAATAGTTGCATTGTAATGTCAATTTATGTGTATCAACAGGCATTCCAGAATTTTTCTATGGGGGTAGCGGCTGCAGCTAGTATGATTTTTTTTATCATTATTTTTATAATAACATTTTTTATAATTTGGATATTTGGTAGGGGGGGAATGGAAGGTTATGAATAAAAAAACAATTTCTACACTTTTGAAATACATTGTGATATTGATTATTGGCATATTTATGATAGTGCCTTTATATTGGCTTGTTTCAGCATCATTAATGACTTTAAAAGAATTTATATCTATTCCTCCAAAATGGATTCCTGCTCATCCTCAATGGAATAACTATATTGATGTCATGAAAAAACTACCGTTTTTGAATTATTATGTTAATAGTTTTATTGTGTCTGGTTCTATAACAATTTTGGTACTTATCACAAGTTCCATGGCAGGGTATGCATTTGCTAAACTGAACTTTTTTGGGAAGAAAATACTTTTCAGATTTACTCTGGCGACAATGATGTTTCCTATATTTATCTTTTTAGTGCCCGTTTTTTACTTAGTTACAATTTTCGGATGGAGGGAGAATTACTTTTCACTTATCGTACCACTTGCTGTGAGTGGATATGGGATATTCTTAATGCGACAATTTATAATTAGTATTCCATCAGATCTTCTTGATGCAGCAAAGATCGATGGTGCTTCACAATTCATCATATTTTCGAGGATAATCATACCTCTTATGAAGCCAGCTCTTGCAACTCTAGCAATATTAACATTCATCTCACAATGGAACTATCTATTATGGCCATTAATAATAACTAGTTTTTCTCCATGGATGACAACTATTCCGGTTGGTTTGGCAAAAGTAAACTTCACTTTTGGTGGT
>JAVZJF010000123.1:0-3555 GCA_038870935.1 Candidatus Anstonellales archaeon
GAGAGAGAAATGAGGATGAAAGAGGGGATGAAAAAATGAAAATAAATGCAAAAAATATAGTTATGCATGAAATAATTGGTTTAAAGGTTAAGGTAAGTGAAAGTAGAAATTCAAGTTATATAGGAATAGAGGGGATAGTTGTAGATGAAACTATGAATACGATAAAAATAAAAGATAGGAGAGATGGTAGAATAAAGGTAATACTGAAAATGGGTACGAAATTTGTATTTGAAACCGAAACTAATGAAATAGTTGAGGTTGATGGTAATACTATACTTGCAAGACCTGAAGATAGATTAAAGAAGATTCCCAAAAGGAGATGGTGGTAGATGAGTGAAAAAGTAAGAAATATTGGAATACCAGATGTTAAACCTCCAAGTGGGGTATGTGATGATCCATTATGCCCCTACCATGGAAAATTAAGTGTTAGAGGAAAAATACTTGAGGGGATAGTTGTTAGCGCAAAAATGCAGAGATCTGTAGTTGTACAAAGAGATTATCTAAAGTATGTAGAAAAATATCAGAGGTATGAGAGGAGGAGGTCAAAGATACATGCACATAACCCCCCATGTATAAATGCAAAAGAGGGGGATAAAGTAAAAATTGCGGAATGTAGACCTATAAGTAAAACCATATCCTTTGTAGTTATAGAAAAAGTGGAGGGAGGTTAAATGGCTAAGAGGGGAGCGAAGGGAGCTGTTGGTGTATCATATAGACATGGGGTAAGCGCTGGACTACCTGTAGGGGCTATGCTGAAATGTGCAGATAATAGCGGTGCAAAAATAGTACAGATAATTGGAGTTACAAAATTAAAATCTAGGTTGAGAAGATTGCCATCAGCTTCCGTTGGAGATATGGTTATAGTATCAGTAAAAGAGGGAACCCAAGAAATGCGAAGACAAGTATTGAGGGCTATTATAGTTAGACAGAAAAAGCCATATAGGAGGCTCGATGGAAGCTGGATACAATTTGAAGATAATGCAGCAGTGATAGTAACTCCAGAAGGTGAACCAAAAGGAACAGATATTAGGGGACCCATAGCTAAAGAAGCAGCTGAAAGATGGCCGAAAATAGCTGCTTTAGCAAGTATAATAATTTGAGGTGAAAAAAATGTATTGGAAAACAAAATCTAAAAAACCATCTAAACAGAGAAAAGCCATATTTGAAGCTCCACTACATAAAAGGCATAAATTAATGTCAGCCCCCCTTTCACCAGAATTGAGAAGAATGTATAATAGGAGATCATTCCCTGTGAGAAAGGGAGATCATGTATTAATAATGAGGGGGGATTTTGCAGGAATTGAAGGGAAAGTTTTAGATGTAGATTTAAAGAAGATGAGAATAACAGTTGAAGGGGCAACACGTAAGAAAGCTGATGGGACTACAATTTATGTACCTATTCATCCTTCAAAAGTCATGATTACAAAACTTGATCTATCAGATAAAACAAGAAAAGAAGCTTTAGAGAGGAAGGTGAAGACACATGGGTAGGAGAGGTCCACCAAAACATTTAAAGAGATTTGCATCACCAGCATTCTGGCCTATACCTAAAAAGGCTTATACATTTACTGTTAGACCAGTTCCAGGTCCACATCCAATAGATGAATCAATACCATTACTAATAATTGTTAGAGATATTTTGAAATATGCTGAAACAGCAAGTGAAGCTAAGAAAATAATAAAGAGGGGAGAAATCTTTGTTGATGGAAGAGTAAGGAGGGAAGAAAAGTTTCCAGTGGGGATAATGGATGTAATCTCAATACCAGCTACTGAAGAAAATTATCGTGTATTGCCGGATCCAATAAAGGGGTTAAGATTACATCCAATAAATAAGGAAGAAGCAACATTTAAATTGTGTAGGATAGAAAATAAAACTACAGTTAAAGGTGGAAACATACAATTAAATTTACATGATGGAAGAAATATACTCATAAAAGTTACAAATCCAACAAAACCAGAAGAAGATGTATATGATACACTAGATACATTAAAAATAGGTATACCAAATCAAGAGATACAAGCACATATAAAGTTTAAAGAAGATAATCAAGCAATCATAGTTAAAGGCAAAAATAGAGGGTTATATGGCAAGATAAAGAGCATTGAAGGCCCTATTCAAAGAGAGTATAAAACAGTATTATTGGAAGACTACAATGGGAATTTAATTAGAGCAAGTGTAGAATACGTATTTGTAATTGGAGAAGATAAACCATTAATATCAATTCCAACGTGGTGACAAGAAAATTGGAGAAGAGTAACGTAATGCAGAGAATAGAAATAGCAAAAGTTGTTGTAAATATGAGCATTGGACAGGGAGAAAGACTTGAAAAAGCTGTAAAGGTACTTGAAGAAATAACTGGTCAAAAACCATGTAAAAGGAAGGCTAAGGAAACTATAAGAGAATTTGGAATAAGGAGGGGTGAGTATATGGCATGTATGGTTACATTGAGAGGTGAAAAAGCAATTGAATTTCTGAGGAAAGCATTAATGGCAAAAGGAAATGTAATAAAGAAAAGTAGTTTTGACAAGAATGGTAACATATCCTTTGGAATAAGGGAACATCTCGATATACCTGGAACCAAATATGACCCTAACCTAGGAGTTTTTGGAATGGATGTAACAATAGTCTTTGAAAAACCGGGGTATAGAGTTTCAAGGAGGAAGAGGAAGAGGAGTAAAGTAGGCAGAAACCAAAGAGTAAAAATTGAAGAATCAATAGAATACCTTAAAAATAACTTTGGAGTTGAAGTAGTGGAGGAATGAGAAATGAAGTATAAACCACCAAAAGAAAGAAAATTTGGAAAAGGAAGTAGACCATGTATTAGGTGTGGTCATCAAGGACCGATAATAAGAAAGTATGGATTGAATTTATGTAGACAATGTTTTAGGGAAGTAGCTGAAAAAATGGGATTTAAAAAGTATATGTGAGGTGGAGAAGATGGCGCTCGTAGATCCATTATCAAATGCATTATCAAATATATGGAATAGTGAATTAAGAAATAAAAATGAATGTATAATTACACCAGCATCAAAACTAATATTAAATGTATTAAGAGTAATGCAAAAAGAGGGTTATATTGGAGAGATAGAATTAATAGATGATGGTAGATTTGGGAAAATTAGAGTGCAATTGATGGGAAGAGTAAATAAATGCGGCGCTATAAGACCAAGATTTAGTGTTAAAAACAAGGAAATATTAATGTGGGAAAAGAAGTTTTTACCATCAAGAAATATAGGAATACTAATATTATCAACATCAAAGGGGATTATGACGAGTAGAGAAGCATTGGAAAAAGGTCTTGGAGGAATCTTATTAGCATACGTATATTGAGGTGTAATAAAATGGTGAAAGAGTATTTGGCTAGAAAAGAAGTTGAAATTCCAGATGAAGTAAAAATTGAAATAAATGGATTAAAGGTAAGAGCTATAGGACCAAAAGGTGAATTAGAAAAGGATTTCACTCACGCAAAGAATATCACCATAAGGTTTGAAGATGGAAAAATAGTGGTAGAAAAGTATTTCCCATCTAAAGAGGAAAAAGCATTAGTTGGAACA
>JAVZJF010000124.1:0-3527 GCA_038870935.1 Candidatus Anstonellales archaeon
AATGCGGTCAAAAAATTGCAGTTTTATGACCTTGTTATTCTAAAACTAAATTCTCTTGACAGGTTAGGTCATAAATTTGGACCTTTATCAAGAGAAGTTAAAGCGCGATTGAAATATTTAGACCGTTTAGTAGGTCTTTGTGTTAAGAATGTTCTTAACAAATACCCTAATCTATTGTTTATAATAATGTCAGACCATGGGATGTGTCCAGTACTTAATACTATTAATATTGAGCAAAAACTAAAGCAATTACATCTAGAAATGGCAAAAGAATACTTCGCTTATATAGGTACAACTCTCATACATTTTTGGTTCTTAAAAGAAGAGGCAAAGAAACATGTAGAAAACATGCTACAAAAAATTAACAAATATGGAAAAATATTGGAAGACGAGGACTTTTTATTCTTGGGACTGGGGAAGATAAAACGTAGATTATATGGTGAGCTGATATTTGCTCTTTATGAAGGCAATGTTTTCCATCCAGACTTCTATTATAGAAGAAGTCCACCAAGGGGTATGCACGGCTATCCGTACTACACATGGGATGACGCGATATTCATTGCAAATCTTTATGATGGAAAGTTTGAGGTTAATTTTGAAAATATATCAAAGATAATTTTAAGGCACATTACCTAGATTAATTGAGTTTTTATGTCTATGATCAAACCTAAAGTATTAGTTGTATGCAATTCTTTTCCACCGGCAATAAGTGGAGTTGGACAATATGTTTACAATTTTGTAAACAAACTTACTGAGAGATATGAATTCACAATTTTAACGACTGATATTGTTTCGTTGTGTGGATTAAAAAGTATTAAACGGACACGTGAATATTGTCAAGGGCATCTCAAAAATAGAGTTATAAGGGTGCCTTGTCTTCCTCCATATGCTCCTTACTTGCTAACTTATCCACTTACGTTTGTAGGTTCAAATATTATAAAAAAGGAAAATTATAGTCTAGTGCATTTGCATTCGCTGGGGCAAATACATTCAGATACGCTTACAATCTTATCTAAAAAGAGAAATCTCCCGGTTGTCTATTCAATACATGGATGGAGAAACGTCGAAAATCTTTTTGTAAACCCTCTATTATTCATATATGAGTCTACAATAGTCTCTAAAATTCTAAAATTTGCTGACGTGATAACCGTCTTAGGCAGCAGAAGTTTAAAATATATTAGTTCACTTTTACGTGTATCTAGTAGGCATTCTAAGATCGAAATAGTTCCAAATGGAATAAATTTCTACGATATAAGAAGAATCCTAAATAAATCTAAAGAAAAAAATTTGCTGAACGAAGTTGAAAACAACATTTTATTTGTTGGACGGTTAAGTAGAATGAAAGGGATATATGAGTTGCTAAGGGCATTTACAATTGTTCAAAGGTTTAATGATTGTCGATTGACAATAGTAGGAGATGGTCCCTTAAAGGACACTATTATAAATTTTGTTCAAAAATACGGTCGACTGAAAAAGTCCATAAATTTTATTGGACCTGTTTTAAATAGATCGTCACTCTATAAGCTTTTTTATAATAGTAAAGTTCTTGTTCTGCCTTCTTATAGCGAAGGGATGCCAACGGTCATTTTGGAAGCGATGTCAATTGGTGTTCCGGTTATTGCAACTGATGTTGGAGATATTGTGGACATAATTATGCATGGGGAAAATGGATTGTTAGTCAGACCTGGTGATATAAAAGATCTTGCTAAAAAGATTCTAATGATGATCGAGGATGGGAATTTAAGACGAAAATTTATAAAAAACGGGCTTAAAACCGCTCAAAAATATGATTGGTCAATAATCAGCAAGAAAATTGATAAAATATATCGGGCCCTCATTTAAAATGAAAATTGGCATAATCGGTCTCTTTAGAGGTTTTAAACAAGGTATAAGAGGGGGTCCTGAAAGAGTAATGAAAAATACTATAACAGGAATATGTAAATACAGCAGTGCAAAAAATAAATATTTATTTTTTGCAATTGGTTTCAATGAATCAAATCCTGCTAAAAATCTTACATCTAACGTGCATGTTGTTCCTTGCAAAGAAGACTTATCACAATTGCCTATATTCCATTTTCACTGGCTCAGAATTAAAAAAATGATTTGCGACAAAATTTTGAGTGAAAGTCCTGATTTGATTGTCATACATGATCCAGTATTTTTCAATTTACTTTCAAGAAACACTAAAAATTCTGTTATAGTATTTTTACATGGTGCATTTTGGAAAGGATTGGAATGTCAATATCTAACTAGGAGCATGCTACATAAGTTTTTATATTACAGATTCCTTCAAATTCCCTTTAATTTCCAAGCATTAAAAAGAGCAAGATTAATAGTCGCGATAACTGATTATATAAAGTCTAATATACCAAAGTTCTTATATAACAAAACAATTGTCTTGGAGAACCCTGTTGAAGATGACTTTTTTAACTACTCAGAAAAGCGTAAACTATACAAAAAGTGTGATGAAAAAATTAGAATTATTTCTGTTGGTAGATACGATCCTAGAAAGAATTATGAAGTACTTCTATACGCAGTCAAAAAGCTTATTAAAATGAAACCTGAATATAAAAATAGATTATTGGTGAAAATCATTGGATCAGAATATAAATCATTCCGCTGGTATTTTTATAAGATTAAACATCTAATAGATGTGCTTGAGTTAGGCAAAAATATAGAATTATTAAGAAGTTTGAACGATGAAGAATTATTAATTCAATATTCACAAGCAGACATATATTTGCACACAAGTCTTTACGAGGGTCTACCTAATGCTGTTCAAGAAGCTATGTCTATGGGTATTCCAGTAATCTCATCAAATGTCGGTGGAATACCTTCAGTTATAAAGAATGGATATAATGGATTTTTATTTAATCCTTCAAAAACAAAAATCTTAGCTATGCTAATAGACCAGATGTGTAGTAACTCAGATTTGAGAAGTATTATGGGTGAAAATGCCAAAAAAACAGCTTATTCTAGATGGGCTTTATCCCGTTACATTACTAGTCTAGAAAAGTTGTTCAAGATATTTGTATAATAATATGACTGAAAAGAATCATGCTCTGGTGATCTTTGCAATTACAATCTTGGGTAGTTTATTCGGGGTATTATATTCAATTAACGGCGCTGTTGACCCTTTTATACTTTATTCAGTAAGAGCTGCTGAAGAGATTGTTCTTGATGGAAAAATAGTATGGGACAAAGAAATTTACCTGTGGGCAGTCACACAAAACCATGCTGGGTTAGAACTATTATTGAGCAACTTACTCATAATACTACAGATAAATCCTTTGGAGTTTATATATTTGCCAATTGGTTCATTCCTGTATTCATTAGTAATTGCTATTTTGATTATTAATTTCATTGCTCACAAAACCAATTTCTTAAGTCCATTCTTGTTGTTTCTATTTTCTATTATTACAGTTTTGGTTGTTGCTCTTTTGTTTTTGCTTGTTGTTATTCTTTTATACTGTGATGTATGTTCGGCTGGCTTTTCGTCTTTATTGTTTATATATTTTTGTTTTTTT
>JAVZJF010000125.1:0-3518 GCA_038870935.1 Candidatus Anstonellales archaeon
GAAAAGAAATTCTGGAAGCATAAGAGTGGCAATAGGTAAAGTTTAGTTGTATCACTAATGAGCATTTTAGATTGGAGGGTTTAGAATGAGTAAAAAGATTCTGGTAACTTTGATGATCTTGTCAGTAACAGTAGGAGTATTTGCTTTCGCGTCGTGGAAAGGTACTATTAACGTATGGGGGTATACTATGTCAGCATCGTGGATAGCAGTACAAAATAGTATATTTCAAAAATTTGAAGAGGAACATCCTGGTGTAAAAATTAATTATGTGCAACTCTCGTGGTCTAATGGTGAGACTAAATTGGCAATGGCAGTTGCTGGGGGAGTACCTCCAGATTTAGCATTAACAGCAAATGTAGATTTTATAAAAGAAGGAGCAGTAGTTCCAATTAATGATTACATTCCCAAAGGATATGATTATTTCCCTTCTTCTCTTGAAACTTTTGAATATGACGGCAAGATATATGCATGGCCTCAATATATGGTTAGAGGTGGAATTATAATAAATACAAGTATATTTAAAGAAAGAGGTGTTCCACTACCCAAAGATGGCATTTGGACTTGGAATGAATTCGTGAAAGATGCCCAACAACTAACCTTTGTAGATCCTAAAACTCATACTAAAATATATGGATTTGTTTTTTGTCCAGAATCTGAAGGGTGGGGAATGACCCAAATTGATGGTGTTATGCTACTTCAACTGAAAGACGGAAAATGGATCTTTGGGTATAATACTCCAGAAGGAATATCTTCTTTAAAAAGACTCTGGGATCTTGTACATGTCTATAAAGTAACACCTCCTGATGTAGGTGGATATGGGAGTGATAATGATAGTTGGAATGTTTTTACTCAAGGAAGAGCAGCTATGACTGTAGAATGGGGATGGGCTATAGGCTCCTTAAGATCTTATAATGCCAGCATTGCTAATGGACAAACCAAAGGAGCTTCTCCCATACATTTCACTGTTGCTGATTACCCAATAGGCAAATTGGGGAAACCAATGAGTGGAATTGTTGGAATTGGAAGTTGGATGGTATTTAAACAACCAACTCAAAATTTAGAGAAAAGAAAATTAGTAATGGAACTCGCAAGTGAGTTATGTGGTCCAGAAATGCAAATGTCATCAGCGTTTCCAACAGAAGGAGTTTTCCCAACTTTGAAATCAGCCTCAAACATATATGCAAAAGATCCGGATATGAATATACTTTCAAGAGTAGATGGAATGGTTATAGAACAATATCCTTTGGCTAATGCAGATAAAATAGAATCCCTTTGGACACATGAGTTTCAAATGATTTTGCTTAATCAAGTTTCTATAGAGCAGGGAGTAAAAGACGTAGCAAAGCAAATAGATTCTTTGCTAGGAAATCAGTGAGATAGAAAAACTTCTTTGAAAATGGCGTGGAATTTCCACGAACAAATGGAATTCCACGTCATTATCCTGAACTATTTAGTGAAAGGGGATGTAAGAAGTAATATGAGTAAAATAAAGACTTTTTTTAGGAAGTATGGTATATTTTATTTATTCATTCTTCCCGATTATTTTTTCTTTACCCTGTTTTTAGTAATACCTATTATAATGGCGATATTTATAGCATTTGAACATTACTCTCTTACTAAAGGTATCTTAAGAAGCAATTTTGTTGGATTTAATAACTTTATACGTTTATTTAATGATCCGATATTTCATGCAGCACTTATAAATACGATAATATTCACAGTTGTGACAGTACCATATGGAATAGTAATAGCTTTAATACTTGCTAGTTTAATAAATTCATTTAGTCCGCCTATTCAATCTATTTTTAGATCTGCTTTCTATCTGCCGGGAGTTATTTCTGGAGTTATTTTATCAATGACATGGATTTGGATATTTGATCCTTCTATAGGTCTTGCAAATATGGTACTTTCATTCCTTCATCTTCCAACTCTTTATTGGCTACATTCGCCAACAACAAGTTTACTTTCAATAATGCTTTCTGGCATGCTCATGGCACCTGGTGGGTCAATAATATTATATTTAGCAGGTATGTCTAGAATTCCAAGAGAATTTTATGAAGCAGCAGAACTTGATGGAGCGACGTCTTTCCAAAAATGGATAAATGTTACAATACCTCTACTTGAACCAACAACATTATTCTTACTTGTAACAAACACGATAGGATCATTTCAAATATTTACTAGTGTTTATGTGATGACAAGTGGTGGTCCTGGCTATTCAAGCGACGTTCTTGGTTATGATATATACAATCGAGCATTTAATTTTTATAATTTTGGTCAAGCTTCCGCTGAATCATTAGTATTATGGGCTATTGTTGGAACATTCGCAATCTTCGAATTTCGAAGATTCTCAAAAGTAGTCAAATTTTAGGAGAAAATGATTATGGCAACTGTTAAAACTGTAAGACTAAATAAGTGGAGTATACCGGCATTTGTAATATTAATAATCTGGGCTATTTTGTCTTTTGTGCCTATATTTTGGATGTTAGTAGCTGCTTTTACTCCATCAACATTTCTGCTACAAGTACCACCAAAAATATCACTCCAAAATTTCGGATTAGAAAATTTTCAACGTTTGTTTTCTCAAGAAACCATACAAAATCAGATATACTTAGGACAATGGTTTTTGAATACCTTAATTGTTTCTGGAAGTGTTACTATCTTTAATGTGTTTTTTGATATGCTTGCCGGTTTTGCTTTTGCTAGAAGAAATTTTCCCGGTAGGGATATTTTGTTTATTATATTAATGTCTTCAGTAATGATTCCAGGTATGGTAACAATGTTACCGCTTTTTTCAATGATAGTAAGTCTACACTTGTATAATACACTTTGGGCAATTATATTGCCTAATTTATCAAGCCCATTTGGGATATTTTTAATGAGACAATATATTCGAAGTTTACCAGACTCCCTTGAAGATGCAGCTAAAATTGACGGTGCTTCTGAGTTCCTAATATTCTTTAGAATTATACTTCCACTTTCAATACCTATAATGGCAGTTTGGGCAATTTTTACATTTATGGCTCAATGGAATAATTTTTTGTGGCCTTTAATAGTGATAAATAGTCCAAGTAAATATTTACTTCAAGTAGGCTTGTCAACTTTTCAAACTAAATTTTCAACCGATTATGGACTAACTATGGCAGGAACAGCTTTATCTGCTGCTCCAATGGTTGCTTTTTTCTTTATATTTCAAAAGTATTTGAATCAAGGGATAACTATGGGAGATATTCAATAAAGTACAAAAATATCAAAATGGACTTTGAACATTCAATTGGGTACCAGATTACCATGAAATGAATTATATATCTCAAACTATGCACTTTAGTTTTAAGAAGTTATAAGCATACTAGTCCATATCTAAAGAAATCAATCCTAGCATGAACAAAGCTACATAATATTATCATTAATAGTTGTATGGTTTGTATGGGGAAATGAAACCGGAAGAAAAACGGTGCTTGAAGTTGCATCAGGTGAAAATAAATAAAGGAGAGGTAATTTGAATATAAAAAGATTAC
>JAVZJF010000126.1:0-3518 GCA_038870935.1 Candidatus Anstonellales archaeon
ATTGCAACCAAGATCTATTAATGTCCTTTTCGCCTTCTCATCACTAACGTGCATTAAATCTGCATTAATAAAAGATAGCTTTAGTAATAAAGAAAAGATTTTGGATTTTTTGGGTGCTATGAGAATATCGCTACCCATGGCACTCAAAATTAGCGGATGAAAATTTAAGAGTGATGCATAAATGCCGTAATGAGAAACATACAATGCGTGAAGAATGTCTGGATTAATAAGATTGATTGCTCTCTGAATTTCAAAGATTCGCAAAGGATACGCGACCTTAAAGTGATATTTTAATTTATAAGTTTTTACACCTTCTATAGCCACTCCTTTATCAAAAGTTATTAGATAGATTTCGTGTCCCATTTCTAAGAATTCCGTAAGGAATCTTAACGTATGTACGCCTCCATCCGCAAGGAAACATAATTTCAATTTTCAGCTCACCCAAAATATTCTTTAATTAGCATGTAGATGGTTGCCAAATAAAGAAGTTTAATGGCATTATTTCTCCTGCCCTTTATTTGTTCTTCTAACATAGTTTTTATATAGGATTTATTGAAGAAACTATTCTTCGGTGGATCTTCAATAAAGATCTTTTTAAAGAATTCTTGCCACTGCTTATTTGTCTGAAACCATTGAGAAAAGCTAACATAACTCTTTTTATCTTTAAGTATCTCACTATTAATGTATTTTATAATTCTATTTTTAATGAGTGTTTTACCCGAGTTGTATTTAAGTAATATCTTCCATATAGGAGTTGGTAATATAGGAGGTGCCATTGTTTTTTCATAAGGAATTTTAGCTAAAGATGGTGCTATCCTCATCAGAAACTTCCTATATATTTTGTGACTCATTCTCTTTTCTGGTGGTATGCTCAATATTATGTCGATAAAATCATTATCTCCTGTTGGGTGAGTGACTTCAACAAAGTTTCTAACAGTTATGTCGCCAACTTGAGTGTAGGCCACATGCACATTCATTGCAAATTCGTCACACTTGTTTCCGTATTCTTTTGATTTTAATTTCTTATACTGCTCCCTGAAAAGTTTTAAAGGAATATGTTTTATCCTCTCATAATATTCTGGCGAAAATAGTTGTTTTAGTTCACCGCTCGAATAAAAAAAGCGCGAATATGGTTTACTTTTAAGCAAAAAGCACATAAATTCTTCATCAGTACCGTTAAAGTTAACAGCCCGGTGCGTGAGATAACTGCCCCCTAATGTAAGATCTAACGCAGAACCATCAAGTAAGACATCCGTTATTTTCTTTACTTCTTTCATAACAGGGTATGCGTAACCCTCACCTATGTAACTGTGTCCATCTGATAGAAATACTTCCTTTTCTGCAAACTTTAAGATCAAATCTGGGGTAATATCTATTATAAGATGGCTGCTTATTCCTAATTTCTTTGCAACCCGTCGTGCGATTTTTACCTCATCGCAATCCTCGGAGCCCCAAGTCACAGCGTTTATTTTTTCCTTCTTTATTGCTGATAAAATTGATAATACAATTCTCGAATCGAGTCCTCCGCTTAGAGAGACGGAATATCTTAAATCATCTTTGACCCTTATTCTAACTGCATGTTTGAAAGCTTTTATAAGCTCTTCGACGAACTCTTCCTCTCTTTTCGAGTAATCTGGATGGTATGAGAATTCCCAATATTTTTCAACTGACATTTTTTTTCCATCAAATTTTATAATAGATGCTGGCTCAATTATTCGTATTCCTTTAAAAAATGACCTCCCGCCAATAATATCTCCGAAAGCCAAAAAACCAACTAAACCTTCATTATCAAGTTCTTTTTTAAAAGTCTTGTCCAAAAAAAATGCTTTAATTTCTGGGGCGAGATATAATTTTTCATTATGGAATGCATAATAATGTGTTCTGAAAGCAAATCTATCGTTAGCGATAATTGCCATTTTTCTTTCAAAATCGTATATTAATATCACAAAATTACCATTAAGTTCTTTAATAAATTCTAAATCATGAGTCTCATAAGATTTAAGAATGTATTCTAGATCGTTATTACCATAATATCCATAGATTTTCCCATCCATCATAACACATATAGATTTATCCTTATTGAATACAGGTTGTTTCATAGGATTAAAAATTCCAAGGTGTATTCTTGCACAAGCAAAATTTTGAGAATAATATTGATCAACAATATGGAAGTCTTCGTGCTTCAGTGAATTAACCATTAATGCAAAAAGATCTTTATCTATCTCATTTTTTGAAATAACTGAGCAAATACCTGGCATTATTTGAATCCTCCACTACATAATTTCTAGAGCGCTAAACAACCTCTTAAAAATATGCTTAAGAATTTGAAATGTATAAATAAAAAAGATTTTATTAATATTCATTAAATCATATATTTGTAATAAAATTTATTATTTTAATTATTGTATTTCTCTATATCCAGCGTTTACCAACTTTGAACCAGAGGTTCTTATGAGCGGCCCAAAATCGCACTCTGCACAAATGCCCTTAAAAATCGCAAATAAACGTTCATTTCGAAAAGTCTTAACACGAGCATAGGCTTACCATAAACTTTCAGTTTTTAAATCTCCTAGTTTCAATTCGCTTTCCCTCTGATCAAAACCACGACAGCAAGGATGCACTCTTCCTTCAACACTAACGACCGGTCCGGCCCAGAGGCTAAGACAAGGATACCGTTTTTTACAGACTGCTGGTGGCTTCAAATTCCCCCAGCCCAATAGTGGCTCTTTAATGAGAAAAACATTCGATGTTATAAAACGTTTCCAATACTGATTAAAATAATTCCAATCATTTTTTATATTCCAAGAAAAGTATTAATACGCGCGGGTAATTGAGATCTCCACGGAATTGTGAAAATTGTTTTATATTTTCTACTACATTTAAATATAAATCAACCTCCGTAAAAATCCTATATGCTTCAGCGTTGGACGCATTTAAACTTATTATAAAAATATCTCCTTCTCTATTCATATAGTTCAAAATTAATTTGCTGGCGTTTTGATCAAGGAGCATTCCATTAGTGTTAAGTGTAATAATGCCTCCTGTAGTCTTTCTCCAATAATTCAAAGCACCAGCAAGATTTGGATAATGTAGCGGCTCACCAAGACCTACTGGATTAAGTAGTGGCTTATCCCTTTTCTTTAAAATATCAGAAAACTCGTCTACAATTCTTCGAAAAACTTTCAAAAGAATATTCTTTGATATTAATTTATTTTTCAATAAAGGGTGACTGCAAATTTGGCAACTCATGTTGCATCTGGTTGTCAATTCGATTGTAAGCGCTATTTGTTTGTTTCCAAAGGGTGTATGAGCATATATTTTATTAAGCAGATCCAATGTCTCCCAATCTCAATTATAAATATAAAACCAATATATATAAAAATAACCTTTTAATATAAAATTATATACTTAATATAAATATTTACAAATAAAAAATCTACATCATAAAAAAATAATAAATTTTTTAAAAAAATATAAAAAATAAAATTTAAAATAAAAAAAATCACACCCAATTCCAA
>JAVZJF010000127.1:0-3506 GCA_038870935.1 Candidatus Anstonellales archaeon
GTGCATCTCAATTTTGTATACCATAGATACCACATTCAGCTCTATTATATTTAATATAATTCTACTAGTATTGATAAATGGAAACTATAAAAAATATAGTTGAACATTATAAAGTAGATAAGAGGTATTTAATTGAGAGATTATGCCAAGCAAAATAAAGAAGAACATAATGCGCGAGGATGTTGAAATCTCAAAAAGGAAATCTAAAGTCCTCATGAATATTTTGTGGGAGGCACAGGAAAAATACGGGTATTTGTCAGAACATGTCCTTAAACAAATTTCGTTAGAGCAAAAAATACCTATTGCAAAACTATGGGGTGTTGTTAAATTTTATTCAATGTTTAGAACTGAACCTGTAGGAAAATATGTTATTGAAATTTGCTCTAGTCCTAGTTGTGTATTAAATGGCTCTAATCCTTTAGAAGAAGTTCTAAAAAGAGAAGTAGGAGTAGCAAAAATTGGTCAAACCAGTAAAGATGGTTTATTCACCTTGTATAAGACTTCATGTATTGGCTTATGTGATGAAGCACCTGCTATGCTGGTCAATGGAAAACCTTATACAAAATTAACCGAGCAAAGGATAATAAGAATTATTGCTAAGTTGAGGGAGAAGGCAAATGCAAATCCTTAGAAAAACTAATTTAGAAGCTTTAGATAAAGCTATTGAATTAGGACCTGATGGAGTAATTAAATTGCTTGAAGAAAAAGGCTTAGTTGGAAGAGGAGGAGCTGCTTTTCCAACTGCCAAAAAATGGAAAACAACTAAAGAGACTATTGCAGATAAAAAGTATGTTATTTGCAATGCAGATGAAGGAGAACCAGGAACTTTCAAGGACAGATTCATTTTAATGTACAATCCACAAACCATGATTGAAGGATTATTAATAGCTGCATATACAGTTGGTGCAAAAGAGTGCTTCATTTACTTGCGAGGTGAATATAGCTATCTTTTACCTCGTCTACAAGAACATGTAGATATTGTTCTAGATGCTTCAGGTCTGGATGTAAATATAGAAATTGTTAGAGGAGCAGGAGCATATGTTTGTGGAGAAGAAACTGCTTTAATAGAATCAATTATGGGCAATAGGGGCCAACCTCGATACAAGCCACCTATACCAAGCATAGAAGGGCTCTGGCAAAAGCCTACTGTAGTTAATAATGTGGAAACTCTTACTTGTGCTGCTCAAGCAATTCTATATGAAGATTGGAACAAAGACTTGAGATTGTTTTCAATTTCAGGAAATGTAAGTAATCCAGGAGTCTATGAACTACCTTTAGGAGTAAAAATGAGCACGATTATTGATATAGCAAGACCAAAAAGAAAACTAAAAGCAATGAGTTTTGGTGCTTTTGGAGGGATAATGCCTATAGATGAGAATTTAATAGTAAACGAAGAAACTATAATGAGTGCAAATTGTCATCATGGAGCTTATTCTGTAATATTGATCGATGAAAGTGTAAATATTGTAGAAGTATGCGATTCAATAGCAAGATTTTATACATACGAAAGCTGTGGAAAATGTACTCCTTGTAGAGAGGGTAATAAAAGAATTCTGGATTTGATCAAAAAAGTATTGAATGGAGAAGCAACTAATGAAGATTTAGAACTAATGAATGAATTAGCACATCATATAATGGACACAGCACTTTGTGGACTTGGACAAACATCTGGTCAACACATAGTTACTGCATTAAAGTACTTTCGAAAAGATTTCGAATACTACCTAAAAAAACCAAATGGTTAATACACGAGGTATAATTATGAAAATTGTTATCGACGATAAAGAAGTTGAGGTTGATGGTAATAAAACAATTTACAATATTTGTAAAGACATTGGGATTGTTATACCTACTTTGTGTTATCATGCAAGTTTATTCCCTGAAGCAAGATGTAGAGTTTGTTTAGTAGAAATGGATGGGAGATTAGTGACGGCGTGCTCAACTAAGCCAAGAGAAAATGCAAAAATCTATACCAAAACAGAGAGAGTGATTAAGGCACGAAAACTAAATCTTGAATTAGTTACTACCAAACCCCCTGTATGCAGTATAGAAGATGACAATGAAGTTTGTCAAGTTTTTGAACAAGTAGGATTATCATTTACTAGATTTAGACCTATAACTAATTACAATCCAGATCTTGGTGATGCAATCATACGCGATGATAATAAATGCATTAATTGTGGAAGATGTGTAGCTGTATGCGCTCAAGTTCAATCAGTATTTGCAATTGATTTCGTGTCAAGAGGCTATGGAGAAAAAGTATCACCATATGGTAACAAAAGATTAGCAGAAGTTGCATGTATCAAATGCGGACAATGTATTCTTAATTGTCCCGTAGGAGCAATTTCTGAGAGATCGCATTTAGAAGAAGTAATGGAAGTACTTAAAGAAAAAAACAGATATGTAGTTGTTCAAACAGCGCCATCGATAAGAGCTGCACTAGGAGAATTATTCGGCTTTCCTCCAGGAACTAATGTAGAAGGTAAAATGGTCGCTGCTTTGAGAAGAGCTGGATTTAAAAAAGTGTTTAATGTAGATTTAGGAGCAGATATCACAATAATGGAAGAAGGAACTGAATTTTTAAAAAGGCTTAAAGCTAACAAAAACTTACCTTTAATCACTACTTGCTGCCCAGCATGGATTCTCATGATGGAACATTTCTATCCAGAAATCATTCCAAATATGAGCACATGTAAAAGTCCTCATGAAATGTTGGGAATGTTAATTAAAACCTATTTTGCAAAGAAGGAAGGAATAAGTCCAAGGGATATTGTTGTTGTGTCAATAATGCCTTGTACTGCTAAGAAGTTTGAAAGTACTAGACCTGAATTAGAAAGTGCAGTTGATTACGTATTAACTACGAGAGAATTAGGTAGATTAATTAAATTATTAAAAATTGATTTTAAGAATTTACCAGATGAAAAGTTTGATGACCCATTAGGTTATGCGACTGGAGCAGGAATGGTTTTTGCTGCTTCAGGAGGAGTTATGGAAGCAGCTCTAAGGACAGCTTATGAAATAGCAGAAGGGAAAAGCGTTACTAAATTAGAGTTTGATCAAATTAGAGGTTATAAAGGCATAAAAGAAGGGACAATTTTCATGACGGGCAAAGAAGTTAAATTTGCAGTCGCCAGTGGAGGAGCTAATGCTAGAAAATTAATCGAAATGAAAGATAAATATGATTTTATTGAGATTATGGCTTGCCCTGGTGGTTGCATTGGTGGAGGAGGACAACCAATTTACAAAGATCCTATAGTGTTGCAAAAACGTATGGAAGCAATTTATAATTCAGAAAAGAACATGCCTTTAAGGAAATCTCATGAAAATCCAGTAGTAAAACAGATTTACAAAGAGTATTTGGGCGAACCAGGCAGTCCTTTGGCACATAGACTCTTACATACTCATTATACAAAAAGAGAACCTTTCTAATTTTATAGAAATTGTTGTAAGATGTTAGGCAATATGTTTTTAATAATTTTTGATTGTTATTTAATTTGTGAAAAATA
>JAVZJF010000128.1:0-3502 GCA_038870935.1 Candidatus Anstonellales archaeon
AGAGATAAAAAATCAGTTATTGCCCATTGGTCTGATCGATTTAGAAATGCTGGAACAAATCTACAAGGCAAGAGAATTCACGGAGATACTTATTGCACTTAAAAAAACACAGTATTATCATGATTTACATAGCTTTATGATTGAAAAAAGAAAATTAAATAAAGAATTCGATAAACAATTTATTACTAATTTTGAATTATTATTAGACTTTTGTAACTATTTTGAGTTCATCGTCTACGACAAATATATTATAGATATTCCTTACAAAAATAAGGACTCTGAGAAGATAATCAAGATTTTCAAAGATTACGTAGATGGATTGAATTATTTGAAACTCGTAGAAGGATTAAAAGAAAATAAAGACTTTGATAAAATAAAATTATTTCAATGCGGAAACATCAACATAGAAAAAGCCAAACGTATTTATGTAAGAAAACAAAATATCTTAATTTTATTAAATCATGAAATGAAAAAACTTCTAAAAAATGAGTATGACACAACAAAATTAGAATCTCTGATTAACAAATACTTTTACATGAAATTGTCTAAAATCTTTAAGAAAGAAACTCTGACAATAAACGCAATAGCAAGTTACATGTTCATGAAACTACATGAATATTCAAGTTTATTAGCAATTATTAAAGCAAAGAGATATGGTCTGAGTAAAGAAGAAATTTATATATTATGAACTTTTAGAATGAAAAATTTTTGAGTGAGAAAGATATGATTAATGAAGAACCACATAAAATTATTGTTATTGCAGATAGATTACTTGTAGATGGATTAAGATTAGCTGGCATACATGATTTTATCTATACTGATGAAAAAAACTTTGAAAACGATTTATTGAATGCAATGAAAAGAGAAGATGTAAGTATAATAATAACAACAACTTTACTATTGAGTAAACTTAATTGGAAAACCAAACAAATAGTTGAAAATTCTGCAAGGCCATTAATAATTGATGTTATTGACATATCAGGAAAAGAGGAAGAAACAGAATCTATAGCCTGGTTAATTAAGAGAGCCTTAGGTATGGATCTTTTATCAGAAGATAGTAATGCTAATAGAAAGAATAAAAATTCTTAACAAAAATATGTATAGAGGTATAGATATGACTTCACAACAAAAAACAAGCCATGTTATAAAAGGAAAATTATCTTCTATTTCAGGACCTGTTGTAGTTGCAAAAGGATTGCAAGGGGCAAAAATGTACGAACTAGTTAAAGTTGGAGAAGAAAAATTAATGGGAGAAATTATTAGATTAATTGGAGACTCTGCTACAATTCAAGTTTATGAAGATACAGCAGGCCTAAAACCAGGAGAGCCTGTAGAGCTAACAGGTAATCCATTAGTTGTTGAACTAGGTCCAGGAATTTTAAAAAATATTTACGATGGTATTCAAAGACCTCTAAAAGAAATAGAAGAAAAAGCAAAAAGTCCGTTTATTAGCAGAGGTATTGAGGTTCCTGCGTTAGACAGAAACATTAAATGGCGCTTTATGCCTTTAGTGAAAAAAGGTGAGAAAGTAGAACGAGGAGACATTTTAGGAACAGTTCAAGAAACGGATGTAATAACTCATAAGATTTTGTGCCAATTCGATGGAGAAATATTAGAAATCTATGACGGCAGTTTTACTGTTGACGAAGCTATAGGAATCTTAAAAGATAATAAAGGTGTAGAACACGAACTCAAATTATCACATAAGTGGCCTGTCAGAATAAGTAGACCATATAAACAGAAGCTACAACCAGTTATTCCTTTAATAACTGGAATGAGGGTAATTGACACTTTCTTTCCAATAGCAAAAGGAGGTACAGCTTGTGTTCCTGGGCCATTTGGCTCTGGAAAAACAGTTACACAACAGAGCTTGGCAAAATGGTCTGATACCAAGATAGTGGTTTACATCGGCTGTGGTGAAAGAGGAAACGAAATGACTGAAGTACTAACAGAATTTCCTCATCTAATCGATCCATATAGTAAAAAACCTTTGATGGAAAGAACGACTTTAATTGCAAATACATCGAATATGCCAGTAGCTGCAAGAGAAGCTTCTATTTATACAGGGATAACCATAGCAGAATACTATAGAGACATGGGATATGACGTATCATTGATGGCAGATTCAACTTCAAGATGGGCCGAAGCTCTTAGAGAAATTGGAGGGAGATTAGAAGAAATGCCTGGTGAAGAAGGTTATCCTGCTTACCTTGGTAGAAAATTAGCAGAATTTTATGAGAGGGCCGGAAGAGTTGAAACACTAGGAAAAGATAAAAGATATGGCTCAGTAACAGTTATTGGAGCTGTTTCTCCTCCAGGAGGAGATATTAGTGAGCCTGTATCACAAAACACTTTAAGAGTCACAAAAGTTTATTTAGCATTAGAAGCTGCTTTGGCTTATAGGAGACATTTCCCTGCATTTAACTGGCTCAGAAGTTACTCTCTTTATGTAGATACTTTAGAGGAATATTATGCAGAAAAAATTTCTCCTGAGTTCAACATTTTTAGAAAAAATATGATAGCAATATTACAAAAAGAAAGCGAATTACAAGAGATTGTGCAACTAATTGGACCTGATGCATTACCACAAAAAGAGCAAATAATTTTACATACTGCAAAAATTATTAGGGAGGACTATTTACAACAAAGTGCTTTCCACGAAGTTGATACTTACGCCTCTTTGAAAAAACAATATATTATGCTCAAGGTTATTTGGCACTATCACGAAAAATGTTTAAGTGCTCTTGAAAGAGGAATAAACACAAAACAAATTTTCAACATGAAAGTTAAGGAGAGAATAGCTAGAATGAAAGAAATCCCTGAAGATAAATTGCACGAGATAGAAAAAATTATTTCTGAGATAGATACAGAATTTGCAAGTATGTTATCTGCAATGACTTCATGAGTCATAAAAAAATTGATGAGCGGTGAGCAAGATGAAAGAATATAAAACTGTAACACAAGTTTCTGGACCTTTAGTGTTTGTAGAAAAAGTAAGCAATGTTGGATATAACGAAATTGCAGTTGTTGAATTAGTAGACGGAACAAAAAGATATGGTCAAGTTTTAGCAGTTGATGAAAATGTTGCTGTATTACAATTGTTCGGGCCAACAACAGGGATTAATCTAACTGATACAAAAGTTAAATTCATTGGAGAAACCATGAAATTAGGAGTTAGTCTAGAAATGCTCGGAAGAATATTCGATGGATTAGGAAGACCCAGGGATAATGGTCCAGCGATCATTCCTGAAAAGAGATTAGATATAGCTGGAGCCGCAATCAACCCTTACTCAAGAGATGGACCTAGAGATTTCATTCAAACTGGAATTTCAACAATAGATTTAATGAACACCTTAGTCAGAGGCCAAAAGTTACCTATTTTCTCTGCCTCAGGATTACCACATAACCAGTTAGCAGTTCAAATAGCTATGCAAGCCAAAGTCAAAGACACTGAAAATTTCGCAGTAGTTTTTGCCGCTATAGGAATAACGTATGAAGAAGC
>JAVZJF010000129.1:0-3465 GCA_038870935.1 Candidatus Anstonellales archaeon
TTCGCCCATTTCAGCTTGACGCCATAAAATTCTCTTTTAATGTTTTTCCAGTAGCTTCAAATTCAACATCTGCAATAGAAACATCTTCAAAAAATTTATATGCCATAAAGAATCACATTATATTCAGTTCAATAAAATTTGAACTAAATGATGAAATATCAAAAAGAGGATTTGACTCTTCAGCAATAGCTAAAATAATAGCTGAAAAACTTGAGGGTAAAAGTGGAGGAGAGAAAACTATAGCACAAGGATTTGGCAGAAAAATAGACAATGAAATTTTCCAATCTATAATATGTGAAGTGAGAAATTACGTAATTAATAAATTGAAATGATGAGTATAAATTTAGAAGCATTAAGAGAAGCAGTAAAGGATATGAGATATCTATTGAATAGAGGATACAATCGAAAAACAGCTGCAGACTATATTGCTTCAAGATATAAATTGAGTAAAGAAGAGAGAGCAATAATCTTCAGAGCAGTGTACCCAGAGCAACAAGTTCAAAATATATTAAAAAAATTACTAAGTCCAAAGGACATAATTGGAGAGAGATTATTAATAGATGGATTTAATAATATAATAACGTTAGAAAGCGCTCTAAAGGGACATATATTATTGATGTGTGACGATGGAGTTATACGTGATATATCCTATACATCCAGGAAATTTAAGTTTTCACTATACACGGAAGATTCGATAAAAATGATTTTTGAATTATTAAAGGTGTATAGACCAGCTGAAGTTATATTCTTATTTGACCAGCAAATTAGCTTTAGTGGGGAATTAGCGTCTATTATTAGAGATATAATTGAAAAGGAAAATTTAGTTGGTTATGCAAAAACATCAAAAAGAAATGATAAAGAAATTTTATCAATCGGTGAAATTATAGCCTCAAGCGACTCCATAATAATGGAAAAAGCTAGAAAAATATTTGATCTTGCAGGTTACATAATTAAATCTAAATTTAAAGATAAAATACTTGATATAACTTCATTTAAATAATTTAACGGGCCCGCCGGGATTTGAACCCGGGACTTCTGGCTCCGAAGGCCAGCGCTCTATCCAAACTGAGCTACGGGCCCGAAGATATATTGAACATGTCAACCATAAATTTATTCTCTCATCTTCAATGCGCAAAAAATATAAAAACAAATTGTATTTTAGTAATGAAATCAAAAGCCCAGGTGGTGTAGCCCGGTCTAACATCCGAGCCTGTCGAGCTCGGGCCCCGGGTTCAAATCCCGGCCTGGGCGCCATTTAAAGTACATCTTATTATCGTAATTTTTTAATATTTATTATACATGAAAATTATAGGTAGTTTTTTGAATATAGGGCCCGTAGCTCAGCCAGGACAGAGCAGTGGGCTTTTAACCCATTGGTCGCGGGTTCAAATCCCGCCGGGCCCGTCAAACAAAAGTTTCTAATGAGATCCTAAGTTTAATTGTAAAATTCTATTAACATTGAAGTTTTAAAGAAAAACTTTAATAATTGGTTTAATGGTGTTTTGATGAGAGTAATGAAAAGCGAAATATTTATTGGTAAGTATTTACGCTTAACTTTTTTGACTTAATCTTATATATAATTTGGTGATATGAATGAGTAAGAAATTTTCAATTTTTGATCATGTTCTTGTACCACAACATATATTATTAAGCAAGAAGGAAGCTGAAGAAGTTTTAAAACAGCTTGGAGTTGAACCTCATCAATTACCATATATAAGGGTGAACGACCCTGCTGCAAGAGCCTTAGGTGCAAAGAGGGGAGATATAATAAAGATAATTAGGAAGAGTCCTACAGCAGGAATTTCAATTGCATATAGATATGTTGTTCCAGGTTAATGGGTGGTGGAATTTGAATAAATCTATGAATACAAATGGATGGATATTAATAGAATCCTTCTTTAAGGAGAAGGGGCTTGTTAGACAACACTTAGATTCTTTTAATGATTTTATAACTAGGGGTTTACAACAAATAGTGGATGAACAAGGTGAAATAGAAACAAGTATACCTGGATTAAAGGTAAGGTTAAGGGAAATTGAAGTAGGTGAACCTACAGTTCTTGAAGCTGATGGTTCAGAAGAGAAGATATATCCAATGGATGCTAGACTTAGGAATTTAACGTATGCAGCATCAATACATTTAACAATGATACCAGTTGAAGATAATATTGAGGGGGAGCGAGTTAAAGTTTTTATAGGTAGACTTCCAATAATGGTTAAATCAGTTAAATGTAGATTGCATGGTTTAAGTACAGAAGAGCTTATTGCAGCTGGAGAAGACCCTGATGATCCAGGCGGATATTTCATAATCAATGGTTCTGAAAGAGTATTGGTTGCTCAAGAAGATCTTGTGACAAATAGGATTCTTGTAGATGTGGGAAGAGCTGGATCTTCAGCTACCCATACTGCAAAAGTTTTCTCAACTGCAGCTGGATATAGAGTTCCAGTAACACTTACAAGATCTAAGGATGGCACTCTACACGTATCATTTCCATCAGTCCCTGGTAAAATCCCACTATGTATATTAATGAAAGCACTAGGATTGAAAACGGATAAGGAAATTGTGGAAACAGTTTCTGAAGATCCTGAAATACAACAATTGATGATGCCATCACTAGATCAAGCTTCAGCTGTAACAACTGTTGAAAATGCATTGGATTATATTGGGAATAGGGTTGCAATAGGTCAAACTAGAGAATACCGTATACAAAGGGCTCAACAAATACTTGATAAATACTTCCTACCACATCTTGGAACAGACTATAGAAGTAGAAAGAAGAAGGCTTTATTCCTCGGTCAAATGGCTGAAAAACTACTAGAATTAGTATTGAATAGACGTAAACCTGATGACAAAGATCACTATGCAAATAAACGTTTAAAACTTGCCGGAGACTTATTAATGAGCTTGTTTAGAGTAGCCTTCAAAAACCTATGTAGAGATATAAAATATCAATTGGAACGCGCGAAGAGTAGAGGTAGAAGGATAAACATAGTAAATCTAGTTAGAGCAGATATAATTACTGAAAGATTAAGACATGCAATAGCTACTGGAAATTGGGTTGGAGGAAAAGTTGGTGTAAGTCAACTTTTAGATAGAACAAACTATATGTCAACTCTAAGTCACTTAAGAAGAGTAGTATCACCTTTAAGTAGAAGTCAACCACATTTTGAAGCTAGAGATTTACATTCTACACAATGGGGAAGATTATGCCCTACAGAAACACCAGAAGGACCAAATTGCGGGCTTGTAAAGAACTTAGCATTAATGGCATTAGTATCAGTGGGTACAGATGAAGAAAGTATAGAGAGGAAGTTAATACATCAATTAGAAGTAATACCAATAGAAATTGCTAGACGTGAGAAAATTGCGGGAGCAAAAGTATTCTTAAATGGTCGTTTAATAGGGAAACATAATAACCCAGAAGTTTTATATAATGAATTTAGAAAGCTCCGTAGATTAGGAAAGAT
>JAVZJF010000130.1:0-3462 GCA_038870935.1 Candidatus Anstonellales archaeon
TAACTGTTATTTTTATTTCAGGCATCACAAGACTAATAGTATATTTAATAGGAATTGGCTTAATTGAAAATACTACTTTAGATAGTATTATAAGAGACAAAGAAACGCTAATAAAAGTATATGCTGCTTATCCAATACAAGGATTAATTGGCCAAATAGAAGAAACATTTGAACAAACATTTAATACTTTAAAAAACGGTACAGAACTAATATCTGATTTAGGAGAGAACATAGTAGAGAATATTGACAACCAATTAAAGAAGATTAAAAGAAAGTAAATAAAAATAAATGAGATTAAAATACATACAAAAAATTAACGAATTAGATAAGATGTATCAGCATCTATTTCCACTTCAGTATAAACATCATCTTTTTTAAGCAGAATAATGGCCTTACTATTGATACCGACTTTTATAATATCTCCTTCTATGAGACTGGTACCTACAGAGAGTCTTTGCCAATCTAATGTATCTTTAAATCTTACATATGCATTACCTTTTATAGCCTTAACAATTGCCTTTTCCTCAATTGTAGAAATATTTCTAATTGACGTCTTCTCATCTAAATTAAAATCAGAAATACATTTTTTCTGCCTATCATCACTTAAAAAAAAACATAAATCTGATTTATTCATTCTTTTTGCTAAATTTAGATAACAATCATTCCTTGTATAGCCAATAGAACTTTTTGCATCGATTTTTTCACAATAATAAGAATCGTTGTTTTTTTCAGCCAATACGAAGTAGCATTCGTTTTTCTTTATGTTTTCGTTTGAATTTGACCATTTACCTTCAATCTTTTCACAGAATTTCTCGTCATTCTTAATTGCCGCTGTGGCTAAAAAACATTGGTCTTTTCTAAGTTCATCAGGTATAAATTCACAACCAGCAGGAGAAATAAAATTGCTCAAACAACCTGATAAAAATAGTATTATCAAAAAGAAAATAAAATAAGGAATGATTTTTTGAATGAAAATAATCTGCATATGAAGTTTATTCAAATTTGAAAATTAAAAATGTATGTTGATATACTAATTGTTTTTTCTGAGAAATCTAATTAAATAGAAATCATAGATTCTAATAATCAGAATCAATAAACCTAACAAAACTAAAAATAACTCAACAAAGTTTAGGTTTGCTAAATCTCCATCTATGGCAGTAAACAGACCATTTGACTTTGAAAGAAAATGATATGAAGTTAAAATAAATACCAAAAAATTAAATGAGTGAATTAATTTCCACATTTTTAGTCCTAATTTTTTAACTGCATAATCTAAAGAAGTAAAAGCTAAAATAGTCATTAGAAAGAGTGCGATTTGACCAACCAATAAATTGAGTTGTGATGATATCTTCAAAAAATCAAAATTAAAATAAATAGAAGAGACTAAGAAACCATGAAAAAGAGCAAAAACAAAAGCTAATACTCCAATTGCTCTTCTTGGCTCAATAAACTCTGCAAATATTTCTGGTTTGATCCTTGCTAATGGGCCTATCATTAGCGAAAGTGAAATTAGAAAATAAGATATTAAACCAAATGAACGTACTATCAAAGTAACTGGAGCTAAATCTCGATATGCATGATAAAATAATATCAAAGCTATTGCTAAAACTACTAAAAAGTATAATAAAGAAACCTTTTTCATAAGTTAAATTCCAAAGAAAAATAATTAAAAACACTTAACATAAGGAATAATTGCTATCTAAACCTACCATCAAATTCATGTTTTGAATTGCCTGAGATGCAGAGCCTTTCATCAAATTATCTATCACTGAAACAACTATTAAATTACCCATTTTGTCATAACCTGCCAAGTGAATTTTACAGAATGGCTTGTTCAAAACCTCTTTGGTAGTGGGGATATAATCAACTATTTTTATTAATGGATAATTATTAAAAAATCTAAAATAAGTGCTTTTTAATTCACTAATTTCTTTCTGCTCCTCTAACTTAATAACAGAAGTAATTAAAATACCAGAAAAAACATCAACTACATGAGGCAAAAAAGTTATTTTTCTTTGAATTATTTTTTCAATTTCTTGTAGATGATGATGATCAAATAATTTATATGCGATTATATTATCTTCATAATCAAATTTTACTTTTGCATTTCTTCCAGCTCCAGAATAACCACTTATACCGTGGAAGATCACCTCTTCAATATAATCTTTAATTGGGAATACGGAAAGAATACAAGCAGTTGCATAACAACCAGGGTTAGCAACAAACTTGGAATCCTTAATTTGTTCATGAAATATTTCAGGAATACCGTAAGTTTTTTCTAATCTATAATTCTTTGATAAATCAATTACTTTTGTCTTTATTTTTTCGACTATTTTTTTAGATTCACCGTGAGGAACAATTACAAAAACCAAATCAGAGGAATTTATTAAATCAAAATCAAGTTCTTGAATTTCTACATTTGAATCAAGTTTGTTCTTTAAAGAAGGGTAAACATCATATAACTTCATACCAGCCTTTGAAGTAGAAAATAGATAAGTTAATTCAATTTTATCATGCTTGCTCAATAACTCTAAAAGCTTTTCAGAAACATAACCAGAAACTCCTATTAAACTAACTCTTTTCTTCATAAAATTACCTTGACTAAGTTTTAACTAAAGAAAAACTTTTGATTAATTTCTGTAATCCTTCATCAATATGATTTAGCTGAATGCTTAAAGGAGGTAATAACCTCAAATGCTTTCCGTGACAAAAATTAACCAAAACCTTGTTTATTAAACAGTTCTTATAGAGCTCATCTACATTCTTCTGATATTTTTTACTTAAAGTTGCACCTATCATTAATCCTTTACCTCTTACGTCATAAACATAATTGTTTTGTATTTCTAATTTTTCTTTTAATTTTTTTACAAAATAATTGCCTTTTTCTTTAACATAAGGCATCAATCTCAATATTTCTTCAATAGTTGCAATTGCAGCTATGCAAGCAATGGAATTGCCACCAAATGTAGAGCCATGGTCTCTTTTGTTCAAGTTTAATTTTTCAGAACAAATTGTTACACCAATAGGAATCCCATTAGCTAATCCCTTTGCAGTAACTAATATATCAGGCATTACATTATAATGTTGATAACAGAAAAATTTGCCTGTTCTTCCGTTTCCTGTTTGGATTTCATCAATTATTAAAATTAAATCATTATTAGTACAAATTTCTGAAACTGATTTCAGATAATCTTCTGAAGGTAAATTTATACCTGCTTCGCCTTGAATAGGCTCTAACATTATTGCACCTATTTTTTTGTCACTTTTCAAAGCTTTTTCTATTTCTTCAACAGAATTATATTTTACATGTATAAATCCAGGTAATAATGGCTTGAACTTATCCTTGTAAATCTTTTCATATGTGGCAGATAAAGAGCCATAAGTTCTACCATGAAAAGAATTCTCAAAACATAAAATTTTGTATTTGTTGGTTTTATTTTTCTTTTGATAAGCCCTAAAAAT
>JAVZJF010000131.1:0-3386 GCA_038870935.1 Candidatus Anstonellales archaeon
ACTTTGTTTAGAAAGAATGGAAATTATGGAGAAATTTTATGCTTAGTAGATGAAAAAGGCCAAAGAACGTTTATTGCAGATTTAGGAGTAAGTGAACAATTCAAACTTGATTATTCATATATAAAAGAAATTGTAGATACTACTTCCTCCATATACATGACAAGCATAACTTTACTAAAAAAGAATGAAATCTCATATACTGCTAAAAAAATTTTTGAATATGCAACTTTGAAAAATAAGTTTTTTATAATCTCTTTAGAATCACCTAAAATGTTATCTAAAAATAGAGTGAAAATTTTAGAGATACTCAAGAAAAGTAATTTAGTATTTGCCAACGAAGAAGAGATAATGGCAGTTTTTGGAAAAGATTATCTCATTGAATTACAACATTTCATTCAAATTAATTCATTAGCTAATAGATTGATTTATATTAAACTTGGAAAAAAAGGCAGCATGGTAATAAAAAATGATGGAAAATTCATAAAATGTCCTGCATTCAAAGTTAATAAAATTGTAGACACAACAGCTGCAGGTGATAATTTCATTGCAGGAGTTTTATTTGGATTATTATTTTTTAATGACGAAATTAATGCTATGAAATTAGGTAATTACTTGGGATATCTGACAATCCAGAATTTAGGACCATCTATAAGAAATCTTGAAAAAGAGATTTCTAAAGACTCTCTAATGAACCTATTTATAGTCTAAACTTTTAAACTATGTTTGAGAAAACTCATTATTAATAAATTTGTTGAAAATAATAGGTGTGAATTATGAAGTCTAGTTCTGCAAGAATAGCCTATTTTACAATGGAGATAGCTTTAATCAATGAGATTCCTTCATATTCAGGAGGTTTAGGAGTACTAGCAGGTGATTATGTCAAAAGTGCTGCTGACATGGGCATAGAAATGGTTTGTGTAACAATGATGCATGACCTAGGATATTTCTATCAAAGATTTGCAGAAGATGGTACCCAAATAGAATTACCATATGAATGGAGAAAAGATTTATATTTAAAGCCATTAAAAAAACATGTTTTCATAGAATTAGAAGGCACGACTGTAAAAGTTAGTGCGTGGCAATACGACGTTAAAGGGATAAATGGGGATATAGTTCCTGTTATATTTCTTGATACTGATATAGAAGGTAATTCAGAATATGCAAGGTCTTTATCTGATTTCCTTTATGGAGGGGATTTGAAATATAGATTATGCCAAGAGGCTATTTTAGGGATAGCTGGAATAAGAATGCTAGAAAAATTAGGGCATAACAATATTGAAAAGTATCATCTAAACGAAGGCCATTGCTCTCTTCTAATCGCAGAACTATTGAACAACGTAAATGGAACAAAAAGCGAAAGAAAAGAAGAAGTAAAGAAAAAATGCATTTTCACAACACATACTCCTGTTGCTGCAGGCCATGATATTTTCCCTGCGGATATGGTTTATTCAGTATTAACTGAAGACTTTGACGATTTATTCGATTATATTAAAGAAAACAAAGTTTTCAATACAACCCATTTTGCATTAGAATATAGTTTTTATGCAAACGGCGTCTCTAAAAAACATGGTGAGATTGCAAGAGCTATGTTTCCTAAATATGACATAAGATCAATAACTAATGGTGTACATTCACAAACCTGGGTTTGCGAACCAATGCAAAAATTGTTTGATTTAAGAATTCCAGGATGGAGAGATGATCCTTTTATATTAAGGTCTGCTATTGCAATACCTAGACAAGAGATATGGGATGCACATATAATAGCAAAAAAGAAGTTAATTGATACAATAAAACAACAAACAAACGAAGAATTTGATACAGAAGTATTTACAATGGGATTTGCAAGAAGAGCCACTGGATACAAAAGATTAGACCTGTTGTTTTACGATATTGAGAGATTGAAGAACATTGCCAACAATAAAGGTAAAATTCAATTAGTGTTTGCTGGAAAAGCACACCCAAAGGATATCCAAGGAAAAGAATTGATTAAGAAGGTTTTTGCACTGAAAAACCAACTGGGTGATAATATAAAATTAGTTTATTTGGCAAATTATGACATGAATTTAGCTTTGCAAATGGTCTCTGGGTGTGATGTTTGGTTAAATACTCCAATGCGACCTTTAGAAGCTTCTGGAACATCTGGGATGAAAGCAGCACATAACGGTGTGCCTAGTTTAAGTGTTTTAGATGGCTGGTGGTTAGAAGGCTGTGTGGAAAATGTAACAGGCTGGGCAATTGGGCCAAAACACATAACAGGAGATTACAAAGAGGGAACTGTTGAACAAATAAACAGAGCTGATGCAATAGACTTATACAATAAATTAGAAAATGTAGTAATTCCAACTTATTACAATGATTATGTGACGTGGACTAACATAATGAGAAACACAATTGCAATAAATGCTTCATTCTTCAACACTCACAGAATGTTAAGTGAATATGTTGTTAATGCTTATTTCAAAGAATAAATCACAATAATATCATAAAGCTATGTTAATCTCATAGCCACATTTAGGGCAAACAGGCTTATTATTCTCAGTAAATGTTATTTTTTTCTTATCCGTGAAAACATTTGATAAGACTTCAAATCCTCTTCTTTTAATTAATAGGTTTTTACAAGAAGGACAATAAGTATCTTCATATCCCTCAGCATAATGAACATTGCCCAAATAAACATACTCTATACCTTCTTCTTCAGCTATTTTCTTAGCTTTTAGTAAAGTTGATAATGGGGTTCTTGGTATATTCATTAACTTATAATCAGGATGAAACGCAGAAAAATGTAGAGGAATCTGTGGTGAAATTCTTTTAAGCTCTAATACTAAGTTCAAAATATCTTTTTCAGAATCATTTAAAGTAGGAATTACTAAATTAATTACTTCGATATGTAATTTAGACTTATAGACATTCTTGATATTTTCTAAAACTGGTTTTAATTTTCCTGCGGTGATTTGCTGATACTTCAAGTCATCAATAAATTTCAGATCAATTCTTATTGCATCTAATAAATTTTCTTTTAGAACAACGTCAAGCATTTTTTTGGAGAAATAGCCATTTGAAACAAAAACATGAAATGAATTTTTATGCCTTTTTTTAGCTTCAATTATTACATCTCTTGCGTATTCAAAAAAAATCGTGGGCTCCGAGTATGTATATGAATATCCATCGCATTTATATTTTAAAGCAGTATCTACTATTTCATTAGGTAATATGTCGTTAAAACCTAATGGATTTTCAAATTCAAGCATTGCTTGACTTAAATCCCAGTTTTGACAATTCAAACACCTAAAATTGCATCCTGGAGTTCCAAAACTCATCACTTTTGTGCTTGGCTTAAAATGAAAAAAAGGCTTTTTTTCAATAGGATCTATTGCCAAACCAGAAGC
>JAVZJF010000132.1:0-3376 GCA_038870935.1 Candidatus Anstonellales archaeon
TTGGGGCCGTAAGTTCAATAGGAATGACTATGGAAGAAGATTACACTTTTGAACTTCTTGCATATAGGAAGAAAGAAAATTACGGAAAGAAGAGGATGGTAGATGAAAAAAGTGTATATGAAATGGATAGATTAACCTCACCATACACCTTTAATAACATAGATTATAATGAGAGAAGAATATTAATTACGCCTAGAGGACCGGATCCAGTATTGTTTGGAATTAGAGGCGAAACCCCAAAAATACTCTTAGCAGCTCTAAAAAAATTGAAAATATATGAACCCATAGAGAGATGGGTAATATACAGAACAAATCAAGGCACGGACAATCATTTCAAACATACAAAGGATCTTATGAATATAAGAGAATACGACTCTGTGAAGGTATGTGGCACTATTTGCACATCACCAAAAATAATACAAGGAGGACACACGATATTAACAATGACGGATGGAAAAAATAACATTAAGTGCATTATATATGAGCCTACAGGTCATCTAAGGAAAATAGCATACCACTTGCTTCCAGGAGATATTATAGAGGTTTACGGTTCAGTAAAAAAGTCGGGAAAAGAGGACCTGACAATAAATGTTGAAAAAATTTATATAAAGAAAATAGCACATATAAAGGAAAAAGTTAATCCAAAATGCCCAACATGCAACTCAACAATGAAATCAGAAGGGAAAAATAAAGGGTATGAATGTAAAAAATGCAAATATAAAGCAAATTTAGTGAAAATAGAAATAGAAAAAGTAAGGAGTATTATAGAGGGTTTATATATGCCTACCCCAAAAGCTCAAAGACATTTAACGAAACCACTAATAAGGTATGGACAAGAAAAGGAAAAACATCAAATAAAACTAATTAAAAATTGGTATTGGAGTGAAACTATTAAATGTAGAGAGTAAAACTTATTGCCCAGAAAAGAATATTTAATCATAAATAGAAGAAGCGGGGTGGGCTAGCCAGGTTATGCCGCGGGGCTCATAACCCCGAGGTCGGTGGTTCAAATCCACCCCCCGCTACCAATTTTTAATTAATGTTCTTCCTTTGGCTTGTTTCATTCCTACAAGCAAAACAGAACTGATATACTAAAGTTTATTTAATGTCATTTTACGATCTAAAAACCATTACAGATACAAAGTAGTCAAAAATTTTGACCATACTTTAACTAAAAACTATGATTTATGGTTCCTTTAGGAACCATAAGAAAGGCTTCTTTTAAAACCTCTTCTTATAGTTTACAACGAATAAAAACTGAATATAATGGTTACTTATTGGATGCAAAAATTCTCGTTTTAATAAAAGCAAACTTAAAATAGTTATATTTATAATGAACTATAATGATGCGTATAAAATCTCTAAAAATCATATATATAAATATTTCTATAATCATAAACATAAAGAACCCCATTTATCATAGTATTTATGTTAAGTTAAATCATTATATGTTAACTAGTTTGCTAAAATACATCTAGATACTTTAAAACTAAAAGGAAAAAACAATTTATGTATAGTTTACTGCACAGTCAATGGTTTTAAAATATTTATTTTTAATATTTTTTAAAAATAATGAAATTATGGAAAAATTAGAATCATCCATAACTATCATTAATCACTAACAATAATTAAAGAACATTTGGAGGACCCCGTTCTCTTCCTATGGAATAATAAGAGAGTGATAGATGTATCTATCTTATTATGTTGAAGTTTTTAGAGTAATTACTCTATTTCTTTTTATAAAAATGATTATATAATGTAATTCGGAATATATTATAGAGTATTTCTTCACTACCCAATAACATAACAAACATTTTAAAGGTATTTCCATAAGAAATAATGGGGTGACCCTTTGCCTTATATTGATGATGAAAAAGCATACAAATTAGCACAATTTGTTCCAGCAGATGAGAGGTTAAAACTAATAAAAATAGTTTTTGAAGCATGTGGTGAAAATATATCTAAAACTGCAAAAGAAATAGGGGTAACACGAGCTCAAATATATCGATACTTAAAAAGAGCTGAAAGAAAGGACACTCCTTCAGACAAAATATTTTCGAAGGTAATAATTGCTGCATATCGTCTTCGACCTGCACAAACACAAGACTTCTTTAGATTTATCCTGAGGCAAATGAGGGAATTAGTTTCCAAACTATAAAAACTTTGTTTCATCTAATTTTGTTATATAACTTTTAATCCCCAGGATCGAGGTCCTTAAACTTCATAGGTTCAAAAATAATATATTATAGATCATTATTAACCCCCATATACTTTAATTTATAACGGTACTTTTCCTATTTTTGTTATATGTGTGATGAACTATTGTTGTAACGTTCACAAATGATTTATTTGTAATATATAAATTTTTCTATCATTAAACACATAAAACTTAATAATCTACTTAAATTTATGATTTTTCCACATCATAACATTTCAACTAATTTGTATATACAAATCAAGATTTATTTCAACTAACTAAACTAAACACTTTTTTAAATAGTTCACTCTGCAGGTTCTGAATAACTTCACACTTAATTAATACTTATCATACCCCTTAAAAACCCCCTTGTAACTTCAAAAATACAATGGGAAATGGAATAGGCTAATTAAAAAAAGTTTAATGCAGTCTTTACCCCTACATTTCCATTGGAAAATTACAAAAAAGTAAATAAATTTTAGTTTATACGATTTTTTAATTCTATAAGCTCATTTTCGAATATTTTAGTAAAAAAAACCTTTTTTTAAATAATTCAGTTTTTAAATATCTTTTTTATTATATTATGCTGTTGTATTCAAATATTTTTGCAAAAGATTTATTACTTCCTTCAATTATAATATTTTATAACCTCCTTTTTTCCTGGAACCACGCATGAAATCATCATCAAGTAGATGATAAGAAAGAGGGGATGAAAAATGAAAAAGGGCAAATGGCTATTACAGTATACTTCCCCTAGTGGTAATAGAGTTACGATCTCCTTAGAAGGCAAGTTTGATGTAGAGAAAATTAAACAACTTGCTGAATTAATAGAATTAATGAACATGTCTGATGAGACTGATTTTAAATATGATATCACAAGTGAGAGTAAATCACGTAGAACAAATTTGAAGGAGTCATTAGTTTTATTGATAGAGAGGGAATTTAAAAATCGTTGGTTTAGCAGTAAGGATGTTGTAGAGGCCTATTATAAGGTATATGGGGAAAGGATACCCATGAGCACAGTTTCTTCCTACTTATCGAGATTATTACATGCTGGTGTTTTATCGTGTAAAGGACCTAAATCTAGAAGATTGTATAATATTTCAGCAAATGTTGTAGATGCTTAACTTATAATTGTGTGATACGTGATATATTTTTTATAAAGTTACATCACACTAT
>JAVZJF010000133.1:0-3375 GCA_038870935.1 Candidatus Anstonellales archaeon
ACTTTACGCGGCCCAGTAGTAAAACTTAATGATGAAAGTGTAGTAAGAATTGATTCACAAGTGGATTTAGAGAAAATAAAAGACAAAATAAAAGAAATAATCTTTCTTGGAGACGTATTAATATCTTACGGTGATTTTCTAGAAAATAATTGTAAGCTCTTACCTTCAGGCTATGATGAACAATGGTGGCAAGAAGATTTGAAGATGAAATTTAAAAATAAGTTTAAAGAGAATTTAGAAGCATTGTCATCAAAAACACATATAAATAAGGAAAGGCTAACGGAAATTATATTTAAAAACTCTAAACCTTCAGCTGAAGAAGCAATAAAACTTTCTAAAGAACTGGAGATACCGTTACATCCAGAATACACATATTATTGGAAGGGAATAAATCCAAATGATGTACTTTATCTCAGAGAGTGGCTTTCCAGAATGATGAAGTATAGACTATCAAATAATATGGAATTTGAATTTGACCCGAAAATAAAAAGAATTCTTGAAAACATATGGATGCCACATAAATGTGACTTGAATAAGAGTAAGATATTCATAAATGAAAGTGATATAAAAGTTTTAGAGGCATGTTTAATTGGAGGAGACATCGGAAGAATATTAGAAGCAAAAAATGGACTAGAAGCTATTAATTTAATTTCAAATATAAGAGTTATGGATATAGCACCCACATTTGTAGGATTAAGAATGGGTAGACCTGAGAAGGCAAAAGAAAGAAAGATGAAACCCCCAATACACGTTCTATTTCCAGTTGGAAGGGAAAAATCAACTAATAGGAATATTGTTGAAGAAGCTGGTAAAAAGATCATTGAGATTGAAGCTCCTTTAAGAATCTGCAAAAATTGCGGAAATGAAACTATCTATTACAGATGCAGTAAATGTGGTAGTCAAACAGATGAAGTGAAAATTTGTGAAAAATGTGGACTTAAAATAAGTGGGGATAGATGCAAAAGGTGTAATGAAATTATGCATCCAATACGTAAACATGAATTTGATATATATGATGAACTAAAAAGAGCATGTATAAATATTGGGATTACTGCACCACCTAGAGTTATAAAAGGTGTTAAAAAATTAATGAATAAATATGGAATACCAGAACCTCTTGAGAAAGGTATACTAAGAGCAAAAAACGAGGTTTTTGTTTATAAGGATGGAACTATAAGGTTTGATGTCACTAATGCGCCATTAACACATTTCAAACCTAAAGAAATAAAAACATCCATTGAAAAACTCAGGGAGTTAGGATACACAAGGGATATATATGGAAATGAATTAAATAATGATGATCAAATAGTTGAACTTAAAGTACAAGATGTGATAATACCGATAGAAGCTGCAGATTATTTAGTGAAAGTGTCAAGATTTATCGATGAGTTACTTATTAGATATTATAAATCAGAACCATTTTATAATATAGGGAGAAAAGAAGATCTAGTAGGGCATATAATTATTGGTTTAGCACCTCATACTTCATGTGGAGTTATTGGAAGAATTATAGGTTTTACTGATGCAAAAGTATGTTTTGCACATCCATATTGGCACGCTGCTAAAAGAAGAAACTGTGATGGCGATGAAGATTCAATATTACTTGCATTAGATGCCTTCTTAAATTTTTCTAAAATGTACCTACCAGAAAAAGTTGGAGGATTTATGGATGCTCCACTTGTTCTAACTTTAATTATAGATCCAAATGAGGTTGACGACGAGGTACATAATATGGAAGTATGTAAAAACTTTCCACTAGAATTTTATGAAAAAACTATATTAAACGTAGATCCAAAAGATGTAAGTTTAATTGTAGAAAAGGTAAAAGATAGACTTGGAACCTCATTACAATATAGGGAATTTAAATTCACAATTGATACCACGTCAATAGATCGAGGACCAAAGGTTTCATCGTATAAAAAATTAAAGACTATGAATGAGAAAATAATTTCACAAATAAAAATGGCAGAAAAAATTCGTGCTGTTGATGTAAGAGATGTTATTGAGAGAGTTTTACAACATCATTTTATACCAGATTTAATGGGTAATTTAAGGGCATTTTCCACTCAAACAGTACGTTGCATAAAATGTAATACAAAATACAATAGACCTCCATTTTCCGGTAGATGTATAAAGTTTGGCGGAAAGTTATCATTAACCGTACATAAGAGTAATATTATGAAGTACATGGCCTTTGCAGACAATTTAATATCAAAATATAATTTGCCAATATACTATAAACAAAGACTTGATTTAATTATGAAGGAAATACAACTGTTATTCGAGAAGAGTAAAAAGGGAAAACAAGCAAAAATAATAGAGTATATGTCTATGAATGAATAAAATTAATCAAGATATTCATGTTAAAATTTTAATTAAATTCACATCATTTATAACACCAGTTAATACGCCTTCAGAATTAACGACTGGAAGTATATGCAAGTTTAAATCTCGCATTTTCTTTGCACATTGACTTATACTGGTTTCCTTCCTTAATGTAACAATTTCACGTTTCATTATTTCACTTATTGGTTTTTCGGGAAGTATAAGCTTTTTACTTCCTACATATATTATCGTTAATGAATCCCAATCCCATTCTTGACCTTCAGTAGCGGCTTTAACAACATGTTTATGTTCATCAACAACTATCTCTATATGAGAAAAAATATCAGACGCTGAAAAAATACCTACTACCTCAAGTTTAGAGTTTATAACGGGGGCAGCATAAATTTTTGCTAATTCCATAATTCTCCATCCAACATTTATAGGAGTTTTATCCCATAACGCTATGAAGTTTCTTTCTATGAAGTTTTTTATAGGTTGATAAAAGGTCGATTTAGTTAATACTTTATGAACAATATCACTAACTGTAACCATCCCTACTAATTCGTCATTGTCTACTACTGGTATGTATCTAATTCTATGGTCAATAAATGCTTTTGCTAGATCTTTTATCCTGTGATTAGGGGAAACATATATGGGATCACGAGTCATTATTAACGCCGTCTGCTCTTCCATAGGTTTTTCTAAAAGAGAATAACGAGTTATTATACCTACAAGTTTTTTAGTGCCTTTTTTCACAACTGGTAAGCATGTTAGATTATGTTTTTTCATAATGGATAAAACTTCTACTCGAGTGCTCGGAACTTCACAATATATAACATTTTCTGTCATTATTTCACGAACCTTATTTACTTCATACATTATCTTTAAACCCTCCTCAGGTCAACATTTAAAAGAATTTTTGATTTTCAATATTAAGGAAATTTTCAACATTGGTAGAAAATTATTGTTTTATTTAATTAAATAAAGGATTTGTGAAATATATATAGTTTACTTTTTATCTTTATCTGGTATCTTTATTATTTTATAGTT
>JAVZJF010000134.1:0-3325 GCA_038870935.1 Candidatus Anstonellales archaeon
TTTGGCTGTTTCATTTAACTTAATTGCTTCATCTAAAGAATTAGCTCTACAATTATTGAAGCCATCGTAAGCATTTTTCATAAACCATTCAATATAATTTTGGCTCATCGATAAAAAAGTTCCACCCATTATTATCAATTCGCACTTCTCAGGTTCATATCCAAGCATTTTGTAATGTTTTAATCTTGCTTGTACTTGAAGATAGGGGTCAAAGTTATATTGTCTTGCTCTTAAAGTAGCAGGTTCTTCTCCAGTATAGCTTTGCGGAGCATTATCACCTTTGGGGCAATAAATACATCTTCCATGCGGACAATCGGATATGGTCATTATAGCAATTGCTGCTATTCCAGAAATAGTTCTGGTCTTTTTTATGGCCAAAATAGATTTAAGTAGTTGAAATGTTTCTCTCTGTAAATTATTCTCAGCAAATATTAGCAAATCAGAATTTTTAATATTTGTTAATCTGCTTGAATATTTATTTTTAATTTTCAAAATTTCTTTCTTGTCTATAAAGCCTCGTTCATAATATTCATCCAATAACTCTTGAATGCATTTGTTAATGATTTGGTTTCTATGCTCTTTTAAATAAATTTCATGAGCATTATGGTTATCCGCATTCATTGAAAATGGAATTAAACAATAAGCTTTTTATTTATGTCCATGAATGAATATTAAAAAAAGGTTTTAGTATGCCATTTTATGATTCAAATTATGCTAGATTAATGAAGCTTGCTATTAAAATTGCTAAAAGGTCTAATCCTTTTCCTAACCCTAAAGTTGGGTGTATTATCATTGATGAAAATTCTAAGATAATTGCAAAAGCTTTTCATGAACAATCGGGCCTAGAACATGCAGAGATATCTGCCATAAACAAAGCATTAAAAAAAGATTTTGATCTCTCTAAATGCACTTTAATAACGACATTAGAGCCATGTACTTATTTTGAAGGTAAAAAAACAGCTTCATGTACAAATGCTATTATCAACTCTGGTATTAAAAGAGTTGTAATTGGTTGCATAGATCCTAATCCTCATGTTTGTGGAATTGAAGAACTTAAAAAACAACAGATTGAAGTTATTGTTGGAATTGAAGAGCAAAAAGCAAAAGAATTGATAAAAGAATATTCTGTCTTTATCAACGCTCAACGACCTTATATCGCACTAAAAGCAGGAATCAGTATTGATGGGAAATTGGCAACTGACCAAGGTGTTTCTAAATGGATTAATTCAGAAAAAATGAGAGAGTACTCAAATTCTTTAAGAGGTTATTTTGATTCTATCTTAGTAGGTAGTAATACACTTTTGAATGATAACCCCTATTTAACACAAAGATATGGAAAGATTCGAAAGCAACCTCATGTAATAGTCGTTGATTCTCATTTAAAGATTCCGTTAGATTCTAACATCTTTAAGGAAAAGAGTAGGAAATTTTTTGTTATAACAAATTCTAACAATAAAGATAATCAAATATTTCAAAATAAGATTAAAGAACTACAAAAAATGGGCGTTAATATTATTTATGTTGATTATGACCATATTGAAAAAGAAAAAAAACTTCTCAATTTGAAGCAAGCTTTTGAAATTCTGGCTTCACAATATCTTATTTCTTCAATTGCGGTTGAAGGAGGCCCAACTATACATAGTTATCTGATAGAAAGAAAATTATTTGACGAAATTTATTTGTATGTTGGTGCAAAAATAATTGGAGGAAATAAATACAATTTATGCTATTCAGTTTTATGCAATGATGCAATAAGCAAATGTATTAATCTAAAACTTAAAAGAATAAAAAGAATAGACAATGATGTGTTATTGCATTACGAAAAAATCAACTGATTAAAAAATTATGATATCTTTAATCTTACTTGAACATTATCTGGCATTCTAATTCTTAATAGTTGTCTTAATACTTTCTCATCACAAAGTAGTTCCACTAAAACATTGTAAAATCTTAGTTCCCAATGTTCATAAGTATCTGAACCGTCACCACAAGGTGTTTTTCTACAATTTATCCTCAATTTCTTTTTTGGTAAAGGAATTACTTTTAAGGTTGATTCTGTAGCATTAGCTAATTGTGAAATCTGATCTGTTATTTGCTTAATATCATCAAGTTTATTTGAGGTTATTTTTACCCTTACTCTGACTTTTGATGTCATAAAAATCACAATTTCATAATTACAACGTCACAACTTAATTTAGATGTAAGAAGATACATAAAAAAATTTAAAAAATTAATGGAAAACGTTAATTAATTATTTATTTTCCTATGTTCTGCATTCTTTGTTCATCAGGAACAACTGACAAAACTATTCCCAAAGCAACAGTAGTTCCCATGTCTCTCATTGCAAATCTGCCAAAGTCCTTAAGCTTTGAATATTCTTCTACGACAACTGGTTTCTTAGGTACAACTCTAACAACTGCTATATCTCCATTTTTAATGAAATCAGGGTTTTTTTGTAATGTTTGACCTGTTTTAGGGTCTTTCTTTTCAATGATTTCAACAATACTACAGGAAACATGAGCAGTTTGAATATGGAACACTGGCGCATAACCTTTTGCTATAGCAGTAGGATGATTAGTTACGAAAATTTGCGCAGTAAATTCTTTTGCTACTATGGGTGGATTGTCTAATTTACCACAAACTTCTCCACTTGAAATATCTTTCTTTTCAACGTTTTTTACATTAATCCCTACGTTATCACCAGGCTTTGCTTCAGGTAATTCTTTGTGGTGCATTTCAATTTTCTTAACTTCACCAACTTTGCCAGAAGGCATGAATACAACTTTTTCACCCGGTTTTAATGTCCCTGATTTAACTTCTCCAACAACTACTGTACCATGACCAGAAATTGTATAGACACCTTGGACAGGTAATCTGAATGGTTTGTCTATTGGAGGGGGTGAAACTGTAAATGTATCAATTGCTTCTGTTAATGTTGGACCTTTATACCAATCCATTTTATCTGATTTTTTGAAGACATTATCTCCATAGTATCCAGAAATTGGAACAAATATAATGCTTTCGGTTTTGTACCCTGTTTGCTTCAACATTGTTATTAATTGAGCTTTCAAATCTTCAAATTTAACTCTATCATAATTTGCAGTGTCCATCTTATTTACTGCTACAACTAATTGGTCAATCCCTAATGCTTTAGCAAGAAGTGCATGTTCTTTTGTTTGAGGTTGAATACCTTCTTTAACAGAGCATACTAAAACTGCTCCTTGTGCTTGTGACGTACCTGTAATCATGTTTTTAATATAATCTTTGTTGCATTGTGAATCAATAATTGTTACATGATACTTTTGTGTTTCAAATTCTTTATGTG
>JAVZJF010000135.1:0-3306 GCA_038870935.1 Candidatus Anstonellales archaeon
TTGTTGTAAGTTGATTTAAATAATGAATTACTTCGTCATAAAGAATACCATAACTTATACTAGGTACTCTTTGTAAATGAGTAAATAAGTGTCTACTACTCAATCTTTGCATGTTTATACATTTCTTATTCTCTATTTTCTTATTTTTATATATGTGCCTAAGTTTTATTATGATCTAATCCTAAATTGATATTTGGTAGTGATATTTGATTAGATAAAGATACGGGATAAGTAATTGACTGATTAATTTTTTGATCAGTTATACTAACTTGACACGAAGAGATTTGAGGAAGATTTTGACCTAAATTTTCATTTGCAAATTGCTGCCAAGCGCGACTAATTAGATCAATAAGTGCTTGTATGGATGAGTTTCTGTTTAATTCTTCTTTATATCTTAATTTTAAGAACTCTATAAACCGACTCTGAAGATTTTGATAATAATTGAGTCCTTCCATAGTAATTTGAAAACCATTAACAATATTATTAGATAATGACAAACTAGTATCTTTGTTATATCTTATAATTAACCTTGGTTGGTTTAATAAACTATTTTGATTATTACCAGTATTATTACCCAAATTAAAAACTATCTCAATACTAGTTTGATTAGGATTTAAGGCACTTATCCTTGAATTAAGAATCGGATTGTCTTGGTTTATTTTTTGAAATGTTTCTTGCTTATTTATATCTCCAGTAGTTAGATTGATATCAGATGGTATTTGGTCAATCTTATTAGAACTTGATTGAATCTGCTGAGTATACCTGTTAATATTTTCTTGAATTCCATTAATCCACGATTTATAAGATGAATTATCATAACTATCTCCCAGTAAAGTTCTTGCTAATTCTTCAGCTTTTCTTAAAGCTGTTTGAGTAAACGTTAATCCAAATAGAGCTTCAGAACCAGCGGGAATAGGTAATACTGAAGAAAGAGCACCTGGATTTTGTGAAAACTCATCTAATTTTTTGAGCATAGAATCAAGTAAATCTTGAGAACTTTTAAATAATGGAAATTCAACACGGTAGAATTTTTTTGTATCATTATCTTGTATAATAAGAGTATTTTTGTTTTTATCATAACTTACTACTGACACATTAGAAGTTAAAATCAAAGCAGTTATTTTTTCTAAGTCTTCATTACCTCTGACCATAAATTGAACTCCTTCGAATTTTTCTTGTTTACCGGAAATTGTGACAGAAGCTCTAATCGGAGTTTTGGCAAGATAAATATTTCTTGCTAGAAGACTATACTTCTTATTATTTTTTGCTTCTGAAACTGCTTTTTCCCATTCTGATAACCTATGTGAAATGTGCTCTACTTCTATTATAGAATATCCTTTTTGCATTGAGGTGCTATTGATTTTATATTTGTTTATTAATCTTCTAAATTCGGTTTTATCTTTAAGCAGATGATTATTAGATATTTCATTATTATTAGCTATTTCATAACTTGCAATTATCCTAGCTGCAGCGTTAAATAATACACTGGCTAATTCTCTAGAATTAATATTAGCTATATCAGTATTCTTGAAATCGTTAGTTTGTTTTTGCAATTGCTCTAATTCTTGAACTAAGTCCTTTAATCTTTCTAGCAATTTACGAGATATCCTATCACTATCTGGAATCATTTTTAAAAGCTCTACTAAAAAATTATTTAATGAAGAAAGACTTAATTCTAATCCTTGTGTTTGGGTTTGAGGATTATTTTCATGCGATTGAGGGTTATGTTGTTGTATATTTTGGGTCATATATTTTTGTTTTCTCTAAGTATTTTAAACTTTTGTTTTTTCACTGCAAGCTTTTACGAAGGCCATAAATAATGGATTTGGTTTTTCTAATCGAGAAGAGAGCTCTGGATGAGCTTGTGTGGCTATACCAAACTGATTAGGCCATTCTACAATTTCTACTATTTTACCATTAAAAGATGTGCCTGATACAACCAAGCCATTTTTTTGTAATATCTCAACATATTCAGGATTAACTTCGTATCTGTGTCTGTGTCTTTCAACTACTCTTTCGGATTGATAAGCAAAATATGCAATACTATTCCTTCTAATTACGCACTCATAATTACCTAATCGCATAGTGCCTCCTTTGTAGATTATGTCTCTTTGCTCTGGCAATAAACAAATTACAGGATACTTAGTGTCTTTGTCAAATTCTGTGCTATTAGCATTCTCGAGCTTGCAAACGTTCCTGGCATATTCTATGACCATTAATTGTAAGCCTAAACAAAGGCCAAGATAAGGTATTTTATTCTCTCTTGCAAACTGTACTGCTTTGATTTTACCTTCTATTCCTCTTTTTCCAAAACCACCAGGCACTAAGATTCCGTCAAAATTTTTTAGATTATTTATATCATATTTGTTATCTTCTATCTCAGTGCTTTCGATCATTGTAACATTAGTTTTTATGGCTGTATTCGCCAATACATGATTAAATGCTTCGAAAATACTTACATAAGCATCTTTAATTCGTGTATACTTACCAACCATTGCCACGTTAATAATTTTTTGAGGGTTTTTTATCCTTTCAACTAACTTTTTCCAGTTTTCTAAATCAGGCTCTGTCTTTCTTAAATCAAGCTTTTGAGCGATTCGATCAACAAAGTTTTGCTTTTTTAACAATAAAGGCAACTCATAAATGGTTTGCAAATCGCAATCATCAAAAATGTCTTCGTCTTCAACGTTACAAAAAAGCGAAATTTTTTGACGTGCTTCTTTTTCCAAAGGCTTAGAAGTTCTACACAAAATTATTGAAGGATTTATACCTAAGGAAGCGATTAATCTATTAGCATGTTGAGTAGGCTTTGTCTTTTGCTCACCATTGATTTCAGGAATGTAAGTAAGTTGGACAAAAATCATTTTTTCTTTCAAAGACATTTGCCTCATAGCTTCTAAAAAATAACCATTTTCTATATCTCCAACAGTTCCTCCAACCTCAATGATAACTACATCTGCTTTTTCTGATTCTGCAAAATTTTTTATCCATTCCTGGATTTCTCTAGTTACGTGAGGAACGAATTGTACGTCATTACCTAAGTATTCGCCCTTTCTTTCCTTAGTAATAACTCTTTGGAAAATTTTTCCTCCTGTAATTGACGAATCTCCTTTAAGAGATAAGTTAAGAAACCTTTCGTAGGTACAAAAGTCCATATCACATTCTGTACCATCCTCTAATACAAACACTTCTCCGTGTCTAAAAGGATTCATTGTTCCGCAATCAACATTCAAATAGCCATCAAACTTTATTGGTAAAACTTTATAACCTAAAGAACTTATGAGCTTGGAGATAGAAGAAGTTAGA
>JAVZJF010000136.1:0-3294 GCA_038870935.1 Candidatus Anstonellales archaeon
ATTTTGTACAATATAATCTTTATACCTTTCAATACTTTTAGCATAAACTTTTATTATTTCTTCTTCCATAACAAATATAATTTATTTTTCAATGGCTATAATAGTATGTCAATTTTGTTATAAAATATGTTTTTATAGGAGATTTAAGTGAAATTAATATTTTATGGTGGGGCAAAAGAAGTTGGTAGAAGTTGTATTTATGTAGAAGAGAAAAATTCAAGTATTCTTTTAGATGCAGGAATCAAATTAGGTAACCAAATTGAATTACCTCTGATTCCTGATGAAATAGTAAAAAAGATTGACAATATTATTATCACTCACACTCATCTTGATCATGTAGGTTTTTTACCTATTAAATTTAGTGATAAAAATGTAAATATTTATTCAACAAAGCCTACTAGAGATTTATTACATGTTTTATTGTCTGATTTCTATCGTTTACAAAGTCAAGAAAAAAAATTGTTTTCCTTGAAGGACATCGATAGTATAATGAAGAAAATAAAGCCTATTGAATATTATAAAGATATTAATTTCGATGGATTATCTTTCAGATTGCTTGAAGCAGGCCATATATTGGGCTCTGCAATGGTTTTGTTGAACCCTGAAAGAAGAGTTTATGTAGATGATGTTTATCACAGAGGTAAATTATTATATACAGGAGATTTCAATATTACTTTATCAAGAATTCTTAATTCATGTGAGAGAAATATCAATGTAGAAAATTTGATCATTGAAACTACGTATGGTGGAAAAGAAGATATTTTTCCTTCTCAGAAAGAAATAGTTAACAATTTTGTGAAATCATTGAATGAAACTTTGACAAATAATGGAGTAGTTATTATTCCGGCATTTGCTGTTGGGAGAGCTCAAGAAATACTAATTTTATTGAATGATTTGATTAAAGCAAAAAAAATCCTAGAATGTAACATTTATTTAGATGGCATGTTAAAAAAAGCATTGAAAATTTATAGGCAAAATGTAATTTATGCAAAAAAAGAAATACAATTAAGAATACTTTTGAACGATGACGATCCGTTTAAGAGCAAGTTTTTCAAAGTTTCAAAGAAAAAAGATAAGTCAGATGTTAAAGGCCCTTGTATTATAGTAACTACTTCAGGAATGGTTTCAGGAGGTCCTATAATTAATTATTTGAAAAAATTCGGTAAAGATGCAAATAATAAGATTATTTTCATAGGCTATCAGGCAGAAGGAACTAATGGAAGAAAAATTTTGAATGGAGAAAGAGTAATTGAATTCGAAAACGAAAAAATTGAAATCAACGCAAAAATTGAGCAACATAGATTTTCTGGTCATAGTGATAGAAATGGTTTACTATCTTTCATAAATTCCATAAAAGGCTTGAAGAGAATATTCCTGGTTCATTCTGAAAAAGAAAAAGCTGAAGAATTTGCAAAATGTTTATCTAAGAAGTTTGATGTAATCATACCTGATTTATGTGAAGAGTATTCAATCTAATTCTGACAACCTTTAAAATATGAATTAAATAATAAATATCTGTGGTCTTTATGATTAATGCAATAACTGTTGAAGAGCTATTAATTAAAAAGAAAGATGAGAGTTATCCTGAAACTAACTTCAAGTTGAAAATAATAGGCTTAGGTGGTTGTGGTACCAACATTGTTAATAGATTAACTTCTTTAGGTGTTGATAACAATGTTATTGCAATTAATACAGATGCTCTTCAATTAAGGTCAATTAATCATAAAGTAAAAAAATTTTTGATAGGAAAAAATATAACAAAAGGCTTTGGATGCGGAGGAAATGCAGAACTTGGTAAAAGAGTAATGGAAGAGAGTTTGGAATCACTAATTAAGCTTTTACCTGAAACAAATTTGACTGTTATTACCTTGGGCTTATCAGGAGGCACGGGTCATGGAGGAATAGTTCCTTTAGTAAACAAGTTAAAAGAATTAGGAAATGATGTAATAGTAATTGCAACATTACCATTCAAAATTGAGAGGGCAAAAAGAGAAGTTGCAAAGCAAAAGGCAATAGAAATATCTCAAATTGCTGATGCTTTGATACTATTAGATAATCAGAGTTTGGTTGATATTGCATCTTCATTACCATTGTCAAATTCATTTTATGCAATGGATGAAAAAATAGCAGATTTACTTCTAATGTTTAACAATATTTTTAATAAGCCGTCTCTTATAAATGTGGATTATGCGGATATGCATTCTTTGTTAATTAAAGGAAAAGGTTTTGCAACATATTCATTTGCATCTATAAACAAACAAGAAGAGATTTATAAAATTGAGGAGAAAATTAATCAAAACTCTTTATTATTAGGTAATAAAGATTCTGCTAAAGCAGCTCTATTGTATTTAAGGGCTAATTATCAAATTCCATTAGGTGATGCTATTAAAGTACTTGAAACTGCTTCCTCAAGCCTAAATCAGAACTCTGAGGTTAGCTTTGGAATTGACTTGTCAGAAGGTAATGAGAATCATTACATTAAGATATTCTCAGTTTATTTCGGCATAGAAATAGACCTTCACAGACTTTAATTTTAATTTAAATTTACAGAAATTTTTGATACACTCCAATTAATTTATCTGTGACTAAATAAATATCAAAGTTTTTCTTGACATAATCAATTCCATTTTCACTTAGTTTTTCTTTATTTGCTATTACTTCTTCTATTTTTTGTTTAAATGAATGAATATCGTGTGGTTTTACTAAATAACCGTTAAGACCATTTTTAACAATGTCTCTTAAGCCTGTTGAATCTGCAGCAACTACAGGTAATCCAGATGATAAAGCTTCAACAGCAACTAAACCAAAGGTTTCAAAAGTACTTGGAAAAATTAGACAATCACTACTTGCATAAGCTTTTTTTAATTCTTCATCACTTAATTTGCCAGTAAAAATTACTTTGTGCTCTAATTTTTCTTTTTTAACCAAGTTCTTCAACGTTTCTAAGTAAGGTCCATGGCCAACAATTAGTAAAACATAATCATCGTTTAACAATTTAAGGGTTTTTATAGCATCCTCAATATTTTTTTCTTTAGCGACTCTTCCTACGTGCAAAACAACGTTTTTATCTTTGACTTTATATTTTAATTTAAAATTTCTATCATAATTTTCTTTGGAGAACTTTCTTGTATCAATTCCTGGATAAATAACTTCGACTTTTTTGATACCATTCTTCAATAACTCTTCTTTTATCGAATTTGAAGGAGAAATAGTTATTTCGCATTGATTATAATACCATTTTAGATAATTCCATAAAAATTTTTTCACATGTTTTTGAAAATTTTTTATTGGCAT
>JAVZJF010000137.1:0-3280 GCA_038870935.1 Candidatus Anstonellales archaeon
CCACCTACTGTCGGAATAGGAAGAAAATGTGAAAAAGTGACAAGTGGTTGAAATAAAAGAAAAAAGAAGAAATCAAATATCCCAAAAATATTTATCCCAAAGGCTAATGCCAAAAAATACCATTCTAAGCCCTTGAACAGCCATGCAATTATTGTAAATGAAGAAACCTTAAAAACGTGAAGCTTCAGCAGAGCGGAATATTCTACTACTAGTTTTGCTAACACATAAAACTTATTCAAAATAGGTATTTTTGCTAAAAAAGAAAGTTTTTCAATCATACTTTTTTCTAGCATTATTGTTAGGATTGAGAAAAATAATAAAAGAAAAAATAAACTTAATAAAGTAAAAGAAAATAGTTGTTCATTGCTTAATAAGCCTAAATTAATTATTACTAAATTAATTAAAATTACTGAGCTAAGTACTTTTATTATGAAGTCTATCATCTGAGGAAGAAATATTGCAACAAATGTTTTTTCTAATGCTATTCCTGTTTTTGCTGATAAATCTATCGCAGTTCCAAAATAACCTGTTCTTGCAATAGTTATATCGGATAATAACATTCCAAACATGTTTGACTTAAAGCAATCTTTTAGAGTAGGTTTTTCGTTTAACTTTTCAAGAACATATTTTATTCGCAATGCCATAACAATGTTTACTATTAAATACGAAAGAGAAGCCAGAAGAAATAAGATTAAATCCATTTTCATAATTTCTTTCATGATTTTTTCTACTCCTACCAAGTAAATAATTCCAAGAGTTATCATTATTGAAAAAACGAGAATAAATAAAAACTTCAATAAATGATTTGCCATAAGCATGATTTTATATAATCAGTTTTAAAAATGACTTTTTACGTAATTTATGAGATAATTTGATTTTCAAAAGCAAATTAATTAAAATATTACTATTAAGAAATTCTCTATATGAATTTAAAGTATTTATTGAACAAGCCTCGTATTCTTAGCAAACTAATCTTAAATTTGAAAAACTGGTATCTATTTATCGCTAATTATTTAGGTTTAGTAAAGAGTAAAACTTTAATCTATGAAACCAGAAATGGGATAAAAATTAAGGTTAGAACCAATTCCTATGATAGCAGAGTTGTCTCAGAAATAATTTGTTATAGAATATATCAAAAAGATGGATTTGAGATTAAAGATAATTATGTGATTGTAGATATAGGTGCAAATATAGGGTGTTATGCTTTGTTTGCTGCTTTTTCTGCAGATAATGTTAAAGTTTTTTGCTTTGAACCAAATGAAGAAAATTATAATTTATTAATGGAAAATATCGCTATGAATGGACTTAAGGGCAAGATAATTCCTTATAAATATGCAGTTGCTGGTCAAAACAAGAAGGTAGAATTATTAGTGTCAAAAAGTCAGTTTAATACTAAGCATTATGAGTCAATTTCGATGTATGAGGGAATTATTAAAAACATTCCTGATACACATGAAATTTTGAAAGAAGAAGTGGATGCCATTTCTCTTGAAAAAGTATTCAAATTATGTCAAATTGACAAAATAGACTTATTAAAACTTGATTGTGAAGGGGCAGAATATGAGATAATTTTAAGTTCTTCTAGCGATACGTTAAGAAAGATTAGCAAAATTGTTTTAGAATATCATAGATTTGATAATAAAGATGAAAATGTGTTGAAAGATTTCTTAATTTCTCATGGATTTAGTGTTCAGGTAATTAATGATCCTAATAATAGAATAGGTATGATTTTTGCAAAAAGTGACAAATATTAACGTTATTGTCTTATTGTATGGGGTTATGGGCTAACCTGGTAGGCTGTCAGGTTCGGGACCTGAAGGTCTGAGTTCGAATCTCAGTAACCCCAAGGGAATACGTTTTTAAATATTTTATAACAATATTTGATCATATGAATGAACAAACAAATAGTGTAAGGACTAAAAAAAACCCTCATTTTGCTGCAAGATTTCCAATAGTTGATAATCCGAAATATATGTCATCAATTATTTTTAATAGTTTGAAAGCACTCAAAGAATTGCCTCTATCTAATGACAATAGTTGTCCAATAAAGAATGAGAATGATTTTAACGATAAAGAAAAGCTAAACGCATTCTTACATTGGTTGATTATATATTCTGAACAAAAAAATCTTGTCTCTTCAACTTTGCTCAACAATATAATTGAACTTGGTGCAGATGTTAATAACAGGTTAAATAATCCTAAAATATCTGATACTTTTTTAGGTTATTGCCCTCTTCACATAGCATGTGCATTAAACAAAGAAATTTATGCAAAAACATTATTAGCGAGAAACGCAAATCCTAATACATCTGTTAATGATAGAAAATATCGTATTTATGGTATAACTCCCTTATTTATATCTCTTCAAAATAATCATGTTTTGGCAACTCAATTAGTATTTTTTAAAGATAATAGCGCTAAAATATCTAATTTGAAATATGTTACAAGCGATGATGAAAAGACAAAGAATTATATAAGAGAGTCTATAGTAAGAGGCTTAGATGAGACTTTTTTAGAGTTGGCTTTGACTAAGAACGAAAAATATTTGCTGTATATCGGTTTAGAAAGATTAAATGATCTTAAAGATGTTTATTTGTATTTCCATGAGTATGACAAGGCTTTAATTATTCAAGAGTTGATTTCTTTAATAAAAGCAACTTCTAGTAAAAATTTGCAATGAAAGGAAAAATGTATCTATTTAATATGTAAAAATATTGTATAAAGAATTAATTTCTCAAGATAGTTTTTTTATCAGGGACTTTAACTTTATTCGATGATGATTTTTTGAATCTTCTGTATTTTTCTTCGTTGATATCATAATCACTTAAAATTTTATATTCTAATTCTTTATTTATTTTTTTCAAACCTTCGATATTATGTTCAATAACTTTCAAATATTCTAGAATATTTCTACACCAATCATGTAATCCAGGGATTGGGCAATATTCTTCTTTATATGACATGATTATGTCTTCTGCAACATCTCGTATTTTTGGTTTGTAACTTAATACTAAAAGTTGAGGAATTACATTGTAAGTATTTATTTTTTTGAAAAATGCGCTTTCAAGTTCCATTATACGAATGAATAGTCCCAAATGTCCATTATCTGAATTCCAAATTCTTCTACTTGCTTCTCCAAACTTTTCACTAAGAATATACAGTTCTTTGCAAATGTTTACAAATTCATGATAAGAATATTTTTTATAAATTCCCAAGTTTATTACTTCTTCGTATATTTCATTCAATCTTATTAACAGCGTATCAACTCTTTGAATTATTT
>JAVZJF010000138.1:0-3270 GCA_038870935.1 Candidatus Anstonellales archaeon
TCAATTTTTTAAAGACAAACTTAATAACCTATGGGATGAGCGCATTTTTAATCATAATTGGGCTTTATATGTTTGCAAATGGCAGACTGCCAAGTTTTTAGGAGGTGTAAATGTTTAAGAACGTTTTAAAAAAGTTTTTACAGATTGATGACATTAAAACTATTACAAATGATGATCTAAAAAGATATTTCGATTATGATCATATTTCTGATTATTTAATGCCTATATCTTACGATAAAGAAAACGAAATTTTTATACTAGAAGACGATTATATCGGTTTTGGTTTTCTTGTCGGAACAAAGCCGTCTGTGGGTGTGGATACACTAAATTTTATTGAAAATGGTATCTATCAAGATCCAGCTATACCACCAAACAGTATTTTACAGTGGACATTATGGGGCAGTGATTTTCTTGAGCCGCTTTTAAATGCCTATGTATCGCAAAAAGATAATGATAATGAAGAGGTTATGAAGATAGTTCAGACTTACGTTGATTTTTTAAAAAATAAATCACAGGAGCCGATTCAGGATGACTGGCGGGTGCTGACAAGAGATGCAATTTTATTCTTAACAGTTAAAATTCCATTTGATTTTAAGTCATTGCAAAGCGAAGAAGAATATGCACAAAAAGTCCGCAGCATAACTCATCTTAAGAGCTCTATATTTGGCACACTGACGCAGGCTTCTTTTAACCCTATGGTTTTAACTGTTGAGCATTATGTTTTGTTTGCAAAATTACTGCTTAATCCAGGTCATCCTTTAGAAGACAGTGTTTTTGAGTATGATGATCGTTATGAAATTAGAGATCAAATCATAAATAGAGATACAATAATAAAGCAAAACGAAGAATATAATACAATAAGCGTTGATGGTTTATACGGTAAAGTTTTGACAGTTAAAAGATACCCGCGTGAGTTTACTGTAGCAGATACAAGAGAATGGGTTGGATCAATTAAACATTTAAATAGAAATCAGATTAATACTAAGTTTTTATATTCGCTTATTATGCGCAAGGCAACAGATAAAGAAATTGCAGCTATATCTGTAAAAAACGAAACAATAATGAAACAAAAAGGATTTTCTGCTTTATCTAGAAAACTTCAAGACAGACAGGAAGATTGTGTGCTTTTATCAAGAGAAATGGAAGGCGGACAACAGCTGTGGAAAGCGATGCAGATTTTTTATTTGTATGATAAAGACAAAAAGGTTTTGACTGACTCAGTCAGAACTTTAAAAAATATGCTTCAAACACAAAATGTTGAACTGCAGGAAGAAATTGTAAGTTTGCCGTTTTTTTTATCAACTATACCTTTTAACGCTATATACCAACTTACTCAAAATACAGTTAGAAGAGCTTACACAATGATGTCTTATAATGCCGCTCATTTAACACCAATGCAGTTTGACTGGAAAGGTTCAGGTACTCCTACTATACCTTTTATAACACGCAGCGGTCAGCTGGCTTTTGTGGATTTATGGGACACAAACGGCGGTATGAATGCATGTGTTGTCGGTCCTATGGGCCAGGGTAAGTCTGTGTTTGTAAACCATTTAATTTTTAACTACCGCAGTCTAGCAAACACAAAAATTAGAGTTATAGATGTCGGTGAAAGCTATATAGGTATATCTAAACTATTCAATGGCCAGTTCGTAAAACCTGAGTTTAATAAACCGGTAAAAATAAATCCATTTTCTAATGTGACGTTAGAAACACTTGATCGTAATATGGATTTTTTAATTAACATAGTGGATAAAATGGTTAAGCCGTCAGATTTTTGCACTGATACTGAAAGAGGACTTATTCAAACTGCTATTAAACAATGTATTGAAGAAAAAGGTTCTGAAACAGACATTAACGATATTAGAGATAAAATTCTTAAAATTGCCAATGATAACCAAGATTATGAATTTAAAAAGCTTGCCGATTTTAACCTTGCTCCATGGTGTTCTGGCGGGCAATACGCAGATTTTATGACAGGTAAAAATGAAATAGATTTATCAAACGATTTAGTTGTTTACGAACTTGGCGGTATTAAAGAGGATACAAAACTTACTAATATTTTCTTGCTTTCTATTTTTTATTTTATAAACAATGAGATTTATTTAGGCAGCAGGGATACAAAAAAGTTGGTTATATGGGATGAAGCTTGGCGTTTTACAGACAATCAAGCTATATTAAAATTTATTGAGATGGGCGCAAGAGAATACAGAAAATTTAACGGTTCTTTGATATTTATAACTCAAGGTATATCCGATTTAATGAAAAATGATGTTACAAAAACACTTAAAAACAACTCAGAGTATTTATTTATATTCTGGCAGCCGCCCGAAGAGTGGGAGCGTATAGCAGAGGATAAAGATATTTATTTATCCGATTACGAGAAGGATATATATAGAGACACTATACATACAGTTAAAGGTAAATACTCTGAAGTGCTGATAATATCTAGATCAGTCGGACGTGGTATTGTAAGACTTGTACTGCCAAGAGAAATCTACTGGATGTATACAACAGATGCAAAAGAAGTTGCAATGCGCAATAAATATTATCAGCAGACTGGTGATATTTTATTGGCGGTGCAAAAATGTATCGAGGAAAAAGGCTAAATAATGCAACGTTTTGTTTACACAAGCGTTTATATACATGAAAGCATGGTTGAATACTATGCTTCCACATTAGCTGCGGCAATGGATATTGATAATCGAAAACTTTCTATAGCTGCATTTTATCATGATTATAGTAAATTAAAATGGCCTATAGAACTTTTTTCTAAAGCTCGTAATGAGTTGACAGATACTGATTTAAATGAAATTTTGATGCACCCTAAAAAATCTGTAGATCATATTTTAAATAGATATCCAGAAAGAAAACAAGAATTTTTGCAGGGTGATCCCAGTATTTTAGATCTTATATTTATGCATCACGAAAAACCTGACGGCAGCGGCTATTATAATATTAAAGATATGCCGATAGATGCGGTTTTATTATCTATTGCTGATATATTTGATGCCTGTTTAAGTGATAGGCTTTATAGAAAAAGCCTTAATATTAACATAGCTTTATTTGAATCCTTAAAAGATTATTCCAGCTATTTAACTGCTAAAAAATATAATATAAATAAAATTAAAAAAGCATTAGTTAAGTCTGCTGTTGCGATTAGGTTGCAATATTTTTAATCCCGTACTGCAAATTTTTACTATATGTAGTAAAAATTTGGAGGTCTTTGTGAAAGCACTTTTTATTGCATTTGTTTTATTATTGTTAGGCATA
>JAVZJF010000139.1:0-3216 GCA_038870935.1 Candidatus Anstonellales archaeon
AAGGAGAGAGAGGCTAGATAATAATTACCTATTAATGCATATGAGAAATTTATAAAACTTAGTGCTATTATTGGAAAAGATAAAACTAAAGACTTACCTTTCTCTAAACAAATAAAGGTTCCAATTAAAGTTTTCGAATATATCACTAAGACCAGTATGTAGACTATACCTAACAGCATAATTGCTTTGGAATTTAGCCCCATTATTATGGAGATAATGCTACCCAAAATAGGGGTAGCAGGGCTGGAAACATAATTATCAAAAATATTTGCCATTTCATTTATATTTTTGTTCACGATAATTGAATCAATTGATCTAACAGAGTAATACTGAAACCAAGATCTAAATAAGCCATTATTATAGAGATAAAACGATTGCGATACATGAAAGACAAGTCCCAGAAGGATAAAGACCAAAGATATTGAAAACGAATTAGGAGAAATATCCGATATATAAGGTAAAAGTAAACAAGCATACAACCAAATTAAAAGTAAGAAAAAATTAAATAAGATGAGATGGCCCTTGGAGAGCCAGAATATTTGTTCGCTTATTGTAGAAATTAAAATTGTTAATAAAATGCATATTGCAATAAGTCCTAAAGTTAATATCTTAACGCCATTATAATTTATAATCTTAGTTTTAATCATGCTCAGTCATAATGGAACTAATTGTCAACGTTATCTCACGAAAGACATCCCTAATATTTTTATCCGTAGATAATAGAAACACTTTATCTGTTGTGCTAGCAAATATTTCAAAAATTTTTTGCTGTGAAGCTAAATAAATGGCGTGTTCTTTAGAAGAGCCTCTTTTTGCCCATCTTAATTGCAAGACACCATAATTACATATTGGAAGTATAATAATTATTTTCCTTATATCAAGACAGGCATAAAGTATTTTAATAAATAACTTAATTATATTTCTATTCAGTTTATATAGTAGTGTTAAGTGAAAAAAATCTACAAGAATTCCTGGTAAGTATTCTTCCACAAGCAATGTATAACCCATATTTTTCCAAAATTTAATCTTAAACAACGATGATATTGGAATTATGAAGAACGTATTGATGATAAGATCTAGGAGTACTGTAATTCTATTTATAAGAAAGTTATTATGTTGAACACTAACCTTATAAAAAAATTTAGAAAAACAATTTGTGACAAAAAAGCATGTCTTTAATATAGTCCCTCTTGTTTTCACACCTCTTTGCCTTAACCACATAGATAAAAGTTTAATATTGGTAGATTTACCAGATCCAACAAGACCGATAAACACTATTATAAATGACTTAGTCATCGCTAGGCCCTTATTTCCAAGTGCCTCTCTTTAAGATAAAATCGCCAATATTGTGTATAAAAAAATAAAAATAGGCTCTAAATAAAAGATATGACACTTTTAAAGCTCCGTTAATATGCCTTGAAAACAATAAGGTTCTGACAAACCTTGATTATGAGACGCAATGAAGTAATGCACTCTTTTATTCTTGGAGTATGTCTTTTTGATTCTATATGTTCCAAAGGAATTAAAAGAATTCGTTTGATAAGATAAGGATGACGTAAATACCAAATCTTATATAAATACTTTATTGATTTTTCTTACCAGAATTTAAACATTCAACAATTTTAACGAGTGTATTTTCGGGATCAAATTTTTTAATGAGAGAACCTCTTAACTCTTGGATTATATCTTTAATTTGCTCGGCGGAAAAAGATGACAAAAACTCAATTCTTTCAGCAAGTTCTTCGTAATTGCCTGGCTGAAAAAGCATTTTCTCAGCAAAAGTTCCTTGGACAATCTCTGGAACACCACCAATTTTAGATGCTATTGGTATTGTGCCAAGAAGCATAGCCTCTATAACGGCGTAAGGTAACGGTTCCTCATAAATCGATGGAAATATTAGAGCGTATGCTTTTGAATGGAGATCTAGAACCTCCTCGTGCTTGATACGTCCGACTAAATAATATGTATCTTTGAATATATTGCTTAGCTTTTTAAGGACCGCTTTAGTCTGAAGACTAAAGTTTTGGGTTAGTACAAATTTTGCTTTATTACCTTGTTTCAAAAAGGTATATGATGCATTAAGAAAAACATGAAAACCTTTTACATAACTATCACCACCTAAATAAAGGAATATTGGTTTATCAAGCTCCTTCTTACATGATGTAATGTAAGGTAGAGGATTATAGCATACTCTAATTTTTTCTGCTACTTCAGGTGCATTATTTATAATTAACTCCGCTTGCCTCTTTGAAACACAAATCAGAATATCTGCTATCTTACCCAATTGGTTGAAGTGTTTTCCAAAAAATTCATTCATAAAACATGATGCTATAACAGATGGTAAGCTCCTTCTCTTTTCGATGTATTCATGAAGCATAAATGATTTAAGCGAGCATGGACCAACATTCTGCTTCGCAAAATTGTACATTAGGGAGGTAGGACATATAATGGAGTAATTATGCAGATGCACTATTACTGGCTTTTTATGAGTCTTTGCAAATGGTATGGCTGAATACCATACACCAGGAATGTAGACGATATCGCTCCATTTAATTAATTTGGTTACGAAGTTGCTCGTTAAAATTCCAATGTTAGCTAACGTGTAATATCTTGTTCCAGATAAGGCCCTTATGGGAAACCTGTAAATTTTTATTCGCTCACCTATAGTCTCAAAAGATTGTTCATTTGGAAACTTGCTTGTTATTATAGAAAGTTCAAAGCCCTTTTCAGCTAACATTTTTGCGTAAAGCCATGTGGCTAGTTCTGCTCCTCCTCCATGTGGATATAGAAGTTCTGAAAATATAAGTATTCTCATATAGTTGAAACTTGCCCTATTAGAAGAGCTATTTTTTTCTGTACATATTGAATGGAAACACTGGTTGTATCAATCTTTTCAGTTTTTAAACCATAAATCTTCAAGAGTAGGGAGTACATTCGTCTGTAATATGTAATCAATTCCATATTCAAGGGCTCATCGGGTTTTCTCAGAATTATAATGTTAGTATTCGCATCAAAAAGCACTAAAAGGCTACTTTTAGGTATAAGTTTCACTAAAAGCCTTGCAAATATACCTAAAACAAACTTTTGCTCTCTTAAAAAATATGAAAGCGTAACTAGGGTATCCAAAACATAACGGTCGCAAATTATCACATAACCAAGAATCATAGGAAAATGGATACGGTAAAATATTACCGGAAGAATACTAATAAATTCGAT
>JAVZJF010000140.1:0-3196 GCA_038870935.1 Candidatus Anstonellales archaeon
AGAGTCCTGATGTAATCTTACTTGAAGACCCAACAATAGGTATCGATGTAGGATCAAGAGAAGACATATATGAGGTTCTCTTAGAAATGAAGAAGAGTGGTATATCTATGATTCTTGTAAGCGATGATCCAAAAGAGTATGCCATATTATGTGACAGAATTTTTTTTATAAAAGATGGAAAGGTTCAGAAAGTATATGAAAATGAGGAATTTAGAAAGGTGATGGAATTATGAAAAACCAAGTTAGAAATAAAACTGTAGCAATTTCTGTTTTTTCATTAATACTTAAAATGATTAAAAGGAACCCCGTATCATGGTTAATAATTGGACTTTCAATTCTTTTCTCAATATTATATCCTAAAAGTTTCTTAACAGGAACTAACCTTGAATCTATTCTTAAAGGGTTTGTAATAACTTCGATGTTATCTATAGGACCAACATTCGTTGTGCTTATGGGATCGCTAGATGTATCGTACATGGGCATATGGATGTTTGGTGGCGCATTAGTTTGGCTTCTCTTTCCATATATTGGCTTGGCTTCTATTTTTATCTATCCAATCTTTGGTCTAGCAGTAGGTTTTCTAAATGGTCTAATCCATGTTAAAACCAAGATACCATCATTCATATTAACTCTTTCTATAACAGCAATTTTTGCTTATCTCACTACAGTCACCAGGAACATATATGGAGTATTAACTCTTGCTGTACCGGAATATAGATTTCTTACAGGGTCATTTATACCATATCTTCCAAATACCTTTTTGCTAGCATTACCAGTATTAGCACTTTCTTTCTTCTTTATGAATTTCACGAAATTGGGAACTTATTTATGTGCAATAGGTTCTAATGAAGAAGGTGCTGAACTTGTAGGAATAAACGTCAAGAAATATAAAATACTAGGCTTTACTGTTAGTGGTTTCCTATCAGGGTTTGGATCCATAGCTCTATATTCTTATCTTGGAGCACGAGCACCAGTTACCTTGGACTTAAATGAGATGATTAGGGGATTAGCAGCCATAGTTTTAGGAGGGACTCCATTCGTTGGTGGTGTTGGAGGGCCTCATAGAACATTATTTGGTGCATTAGCTTATGTCTTAATTTTTAATGGATTATTCCTTGCTGGAATAGATCCAAATCACTTCAAACTGTATATTGGTTTAACACTCATAGCTGCTGTGTTGATAGCTTCTAGAGGGCTTAAGGGTGTATTAATAGCATGAAGAAAGGTGATGAAAATGACTAGAGTATCTTTATCCCGTGAATGGTTGCAAAAAAATTTAACCACAATAACACCAATAAGTGCTGCAATAATTCTAATAATTGTGCTACGAATTCTAAATCCATTCTTCTTAACTACTCATGAAAGCGTAGTGACCCTTGTATACGGCATGTCATGGTTCCTAATAGCAGCTTGTGGATTAACGCTTGTTATACTAATGGGATCCTTCGATATATCAATTCCAAGTATTATTAAACTTTCAGCCATGTTATGTGGAGTCTTTTATCCTCAACTTGGTTTTTTTGTAATCCCCCTAGCTTTGGCTGTTAGTCTTCTCTTTGGATTTATTAATGGATTTCTATTGGCTAAATTTAATATTCCATCATTCATGGTAACTTTAGCTACCTCGTTTGTAGCTGAGGGTTTAGCTCAAATAATTTCGGGTGGATATACAAGGATATTACAAGATCCCGCATTCTGGGCAATATCAATAACATTTATACCTGCTGGATTTGGGTTACCATCTATATTCTATTGGGCAATCATTTTATGGATAATTGGGATAATCATTACTTTAGTTACACCTTTTGGAAGATCAATTTATGCGATTGGAGGGAATATTGTAGGAGCAAGACTTGCAGGAATAAATATTATCAAGGTTAGAGTTCTTGTCTTTATGTTAAGTGCCTTATATGCAGGCATATCAGGAATTCTTTATGCTGCACAAATTCAAGGTGCACATATGCAAATTGGTGTGCTAGATACCAGTCCACTATTTGCTAGCGTAGTAGTTGGAGGAACCGCCCTTACTGGAGGGGTTGGAGGGGTTCATAGAACTTTACTTGGTGTAGTTATTGTTCGTTGGCTTGATTCGGGAATGAGCATGATCGGAATAGATTATAATATAAGGTTGATAGTTTTTGGAATTGTTGCTATAATAATGACTATAGTAACTATTGAGCGCAGAAGAATTAGAATAATGAAGTAGTGTAAAAAAATGAATTAAAAATAGAAAGATGAAAAAAATTGAAGAGCTATTAAATCATTTTTGAAGCATTATAAGGATGGTTTGAATGAAGGTTTATAATCATAGAGCACATTAAAATTGTTTAAAGTTGCTTCTATTTTTATCATCATATTTTTATTGAGTAATACATTTCTATTAGTATTTCCCATTCAAGCAGTTGGAATAACATCTAAAAAAATTATCGTGCCAGAAGACTATTCAACTATTCAAGAAGCCATCGATGCAGTTGAACCAGACAGCGTAATATATGTTAAGGCAGGTGTATATCTTGAACATATTGTTATCAATAAACCTTTGTGGCTTATTGGCGAAGATTCTAATAAAACCATAGCAGATGGTCAAAAAATTGGAGCTACGCTAACTATAAAAGCAAGTAATGTTTTCATAAGAGGTTTTACAATAACAGGTGGAGGAGTTATAGAAGGTTTATTAGGTCAAGGAATAGGTATAGCACTTTATAATGCAGTTAATTGCACAATTATAAATAACAGGATAATCGGTAACAGAATGGGTATTTATCTTCATTCTTCATCAAACATTAATATTTCTAATAATATTATAATGAATAATAGAGAAGGCATTTACCTTTATAACTCAACACATAATAGCATTATTAGAAATGATATAGTAGAAAATGAATATTTTGCAATTCATCTTTTTTCATCTAATAACACTCAAATCATCAGAAATAATATGGTGAATAATAGTCTAAGCATTTATTTATACGCTTCTTCATGTAATAATACCATTATTGAAAATAATATGATTAGAAGTGGAGACATGATTATTAGCACATCTTTGTATAATAATATTTCTAAAAATATTTTCATTGGTAATAGTCTGTACGTTTTATCTTCTTATAAAAATATAATTAAAGATAATATCGTTAATGATAAACCTTTAGTTTACCTTGAGGAAAGATCAGATTATGTGATTAAGGATGCAGGACAA
>JAVZJF010000141.1:0-3185 GCA_038870935.1 Candidatus Anstonellales archaeon
CTTTTTCAAATATATACCTCGCCTCATCTATGCCAGAAACATAACACTCTTTAGAATTATAGATTGAACCTTTAATGTCTAAAGAAATATTTAAGGCTTCAGAAGTAATATCTCGTTTGCCATCCAATTCTATAGCAAAATCTAAAATGTTATTAATTGAATTCTGATCTATCGAACGATTTATGATATTATTAAATTCCAAATCATGCTTTTTATTAGCCATAAGCATTTGACTTACTTAATCTTAATAATTTGATTCTCTCAGTTAATTCCATCATCCTATCTAAAGGAATCTTAGCTTTTTCAATAATTTCATTGGATAATATAATTTCTTTATCCTTTGGTAGCTCTTTCAAGACCTCATAAATTAACGATAAAGAATTCTTTTTCATGTAAGGACATAAAACACAACTACCATAAAATTCTTTCTCTGGAAACTCTATCCTTAATCTATCTGCCATCCCGCATTCTGTTATGATCATGAATTTTTTATCCTTGCTTTTCTCTACATAATTTCTAATTCCTTCCGTACTACCAGAATAATCCGAATTTTTTACTACATTGGAATTACACTCAATGTGAGATAAAACTCTTAGATCAGGATGCAATTTCTTCCATTCAAAAATTGACCTCTCATCGAATTCTTCATGGACTATGCAAGTACCATCCCATGAAATCAATTTTTTTCCTGTCATTTGCTCTAAATTTCTTGCCATCAATTTATCAGGCAAGAAAATAAATTCTTGGTCAGGTAAATATTCTATAATATCCTTGGCATTAGACGAAGTACAAATTATATCACTTTCTGCTTTTACTTCTGCAGTAGTGTTTATGTAAGTAATAACTTTCGTATTTGGATATTTTTGTTTAAGCATTCTAACATCTTTTGCAGTTATACTATCGGCTAAACTGCAATTAGCCTCTTTTGAAAGAATAAAAACTTTTTTTTCAGGATTAAGAATTTTTGCAGTCTCTGCCATAAAAATTACTCCAGCAAATACAATTATGTCCTTGTTTGTTTTTTTTGCTTCCTGACTAAGCTTTAGTGAATCGCCTACAAAATCCGCAACTCCAAATATAATTTCTGGAGTCATATATGTGTGAGCCAATATCACAGCATTTCTTTCTTCTTTGAGTCTATTGATTTCTAATGTCAATGTGGCATATACCTTACACATGCTTTTAGTGTAACCATTGATTTTCAACTTAGAATAAAGTCTTTCCGCTTCTTTTGAAATCTCTTGGTCAGAAAATGAGTAAAAAGACATAAATATCACGAAAACTAAATAGAATAATATTTATTTTTTCTTTTCATCTGCCTTGCTCTGCATTGACATGATTTGAGTAACTCGTTTCTCTAAACTCTCTTTCAACTGCTTTGAAATGTCTCTCTTGGTTGTATAATCCGTTCTTATAGCAATTACTAACTTGGTTGCCAATGCTCTTGCAATTTTGCCTCTAAGCCTTTTGTTAGCTCTAGTTATAAAAGGATGGGCAAATATTACTCCATGCTTTGGAGACTTAGCACCCTTTCTTAAATGTTTAAATAAACTTTTCTCTGCCCCAAGGACTTGAATCGTAGAAGCAGGATATTTAAAAAGTTTTTCAAAAGAGCCTGCCTTTGCTAAAAGATTTGCTGCTATCGTTTCACCTACTAATGCAGAAGTGTTTGGCATTAATTCCCTACAAGTCTTGTGAATATAATCTAAAGTATTTTTTTTCAGTTCATACAAATTTTTTATTTCTGATGCAAGTAATTTCATTTGTTTGTTTTCATTTGTCGAATCATCGATGCTTTCAATCTGATTTAATATATTTGGATCTGCTTTCATCTTTTTTTGGCCTTTAAAATACCAAATAGTTAATCTTTCAGAAAGGAGATTAATGACTTCATTTAAATCATTGACTAAAGCAACAGCATTTATTATAGCGATATCCTTCTCCTCTAACCTTTTTGATGCTAACTCTTTCGCTTTTTTTATTGCATATTCTCTATCAATCATAAATAACTTTAAAACAGAAGAGTATTAAATATGTTTTGAATAGCAATAAATTAACGTGATTCTATGAATAAAAACGACTATGAAAAATTACTCGATGAAGCATATTTGTCTATGCCAAAAAAAACAGTTACTAAAGAAAGGTTTGAAATTCCTTCCTTAGATTTATTTGTACAAGGTAATAAAAGTATCTGCAAAAACTTTGGCCAGGCATGTGAAAAAATAAGAAGAGACACTCAAATGGTTGCAAAATATTTGTCTAAAGAGTTAGCAGTTCCTGTCAATGTCGAGGATAATAGATTAATCTTGAATGGGAAAATTAACCAAAAAATATTAAATGAAAAATTCACAGATTTTGTAAAAGAATTTGTTATATGTAATCAATGTGGAAAACCAGATACTAACATTATTGAAGAAAAGCACTTCTATTTCTTAGTATGTGAAGCTTGTGGCTCAAAAAAGAGCATTAGAAATCCTAATTTTAAGAAGTAAATTTTTTATCTAAGGTGAATATATGAGCAAAGAAGATGAAGAGATTAATATTCAAGAAGAAATAAAAAGAACAAGAATCCCAAAAGGAAAAGAAGTTATAGGAAAAGTTATAGGAATGCTTGGCGCTGCAAGAATGAGAGTGGATTGCCAAGATGGAAATGAAAGAGTATGCAGAATTCCTGGAAAAGTTAAAAGAAAAATTTGGGTTAGAGATGGCGATTACGTTATTGTAGAACCATGGGAAATAAATGGCGATAAAAATGGTGATATAATCTGGAGGTATTCTAAAATTCAGGTTGATTATTTGAAACAAAAAGGAATGATCAAAATTTGATAAGAGATAAAAGGTTGATCTTATGACTCTGACGACCATGCATAACAAAACAAAAGTTCTTTGTACAATTGGCCCTTCATCTGAATCTAAAGAAGTAATGAAAAAATTAGTAGAAGCTGGCATGGATGGTATTAGAATTAATACTGCTCATGGAGATTTCAACCAGTATCAACAAATAATAAATACCTTAAGAAATATTACAGATGAATTGCCTATATTAATCGATATTAAAGGCCCTGAACTGAGAGCAAAATTGGTTTCATCACCATTAATTCTTAGAAGAAATCAAATAATTAGCGTAGGATTTTCACAGAACTCAGGATGCGATATTAATATTACTTATGATTTCTTTGATGACA
>JAVZJF010000142.1:0-3128 GCA_038870935.1 Candidatus Anstonellales archaeon
TATTAAGTCAATTGAAAAGTAATACCCTAATTTATTTGAATTTTTTTCATTCCACATAACTCACTACCATTAACTTAACAATTTCGTTATCTAAAATGGCAAATCTTGAATTAGCTATAGATAATCGAACATTTGTAATATTAATTTGCTTACCGCAATTATAAATAATAGAATCATCAATTGTTAGTACTTGAAGATAAAAATCATGTGTTTTACCTAATATTTTTTTCAAATCAGAATAATTTGCCTCGCAAAATTTTTCAATTTTTTTTCTGCTTAATTTCAATTCTTCATAAACTAATCCGATTTCATAATAATTACTTAAATTAGTAATGTTATTTTCCCAATCTTTTGGAATTCCTTTAGACCTTAGAAGCATATCTAAAGTCTTTATATTTTCTTCATACGCCTGATTCTTGCTTATTTCATAATCAATCGAAGAAACGTGGTCATTTCTTATGATTAAAATTTGAGACATGAGAAGCACTAAAATGAATATTGATATTATGATATCGAAACTGATAATTTGACCTTTTAGCAAATTTGAATTTTGATAATTTAACTTTCTATTGTTCATAGACAATTACCATGTTGTCTGCTTTTTTTATTAACATTTTTTTCTTAGTTATAGTAAATGTTTTACTTCCATAACTTGAGTAAACATTTCTTGTATTCAAATAACAACTTGTTAATATCTGTGGATTATCTGCTTTTTGTTTCCCCGTATTTGTTAATTGAATATATTCACTTATCTGTACTAGATTATCATTAGAAAAAAATCTAATTGAATAATTTTTTTTGTTAATTTCATTTTCAAGTTCAAGATATTTAGAGGCATTATTATTAGAGCTTGCTACTGCGTTTATGTTACTTACAATTTTTGTGCAAATTGCTTTAGCTTTTAAAAAAGTATCATAATTTGAGCTTTCTGAAATTGCTCTTGCATAAATTAAAATAATAATCGCAAAAAATGTCAAAATTAGTACAGTATAGATTAGTGTTTCAATAGCATTTTGGCCTTTTTGATAACTTATATTCGATTTAGTTTTCCTAAGCATCTTTTTTTCATCCTCTGAGCAAATTATTTATTTAACGATATCAATTAGAATTCATCAAAGCATAATCAATAATCCTTGTTAGAAGAATATTTCCATTAGTATTCAATAACGATGCATCGCATGTCCCAAAGGTTAACACATAAGAAGGATTTCCAATAGTTACTTGATTCGTAGCACTTGTATATGAAGCTATGTTTTGACCAGACATTGCAGTGTGATAATATATGCATTGTGAAGAACTACTAATTTGATAGTTTTGTCCAATATTAAAGCCATTTGAAACGTAGTGATTGCTATTTATTTTTATTGAATTACCATTAACACTATTACCATTTCCTGTACCTACGTTTAGGTTTTTTATTCCATACTGTAGGCCTTGTCCCAGTAAAATAACATATTTTCCCATTGCTTTAAATTGATTAATAACAGGATAAAAGTTTGTATCATAATTTTTGGAAAACGCCATTATCACAATTTTGTAATTTTTAATATGATCTATATTGTATACGTTATTTGATGGAACTACATCAAATTTCCATAAAAATGATTCATTAGAGCTCTTTGAATAAAGCCAGCTAATGACTTTTTGTTCATCAGAATTTGGAGTCCATGAATTTGTTATGAAAACAATTTCTGCTGTCACATTAAAACTAAATTGATAAGTATTTCCAGTATTATTTTGACTGTCTGTGCATCTTATGAATACATTATGACTACCTGGTGTTAATTTACCTAACCCAAAAGTAAAGTTTTGTACTACAAAAGAATTTATCTCACCTATGGGTGTCATGAAATACCAAGTAGGGTTATTATCAATTTTAATTTGACAACTTGAAATCGTAGAATTACCTGTTTGAGTATCATCAGCAGTTATTATTACATTAACGAAATCTGCAGAAGTACTTGAATTCGGTTGAGTTGCAAAATAAGTAACATTAGGCCCTAAATTATCAGGCAAATAAACGTTGAATAATAATTGAGCTGCACTTCCAACATTCCCATAGACATCCATGCACCTAACTCTAATTGAATGTGTTCCTTGATTTAAAGGCTGTAAAACATACCCTAAAGTCAAAACTGGACTTTCAGCATAGTTTCCGCTTATTGGTTGCATAATATTCCAAATATTAGAACTATCAAGTTCGATTTCACAAGAAGAAATATTAGAATTGCCAGTATTTCTATCATCTCCTGTTGCATCAATTTCAATTTTATCTAATGTTGTAACAATTGTTTTATTCTTTCTTAGATCGTATACTACTGGCCCAACAGTATCTGGAATTTCTCCTTGGACTATAAACATAAGAATACTTGGTTGTCCAACATTATTCTTATCGTCAGTACATCTTACTCTAATATAATGGACTCCAGGAGGTAAAGTACCTATGGTATATGACACATTTAAAGTAGGTACTTGATCATATGAATTGCCTATGGGATTCATTATATTCCAAATACCTGAAAAGTCTATTTCAAGTTCTGCTCTTCTTATGTTTGAGTTGCCTGTATTTGTATCATCGCAAGTTGAGTTTGCTATGATATTGTCTGATGCATTTGGTGAAATAGGGATTATTTTTGGGATTGATGCTATAGGGCCTAAATTGTCTAAAGAACTTGATTGAACTAAAATTGAAATAGGTATTGTGCACTTTGCTGTTTCTCCTCCAAATATTTCAACATATCCTGAATAATAACCAGGTAAAATGTTTGAAGGCACGTTTATTATTAGTACTTTGTTAGCCTCTTCTAAAGGATTTAAAGAGAAAGGGAAGCCATTCAAGCTTACTAAAGAAATTATTTGGCCATTAAGTGTATATTGTATATTGCTGAGAGTGGTTTTTGCATTATTTTTAATAGTTTCTCCAGTATATCCCTTTGAAATCATTGTAAAATATATATTTTCTCCAATTACTTGTGATTTAAAGAAAATATGTCCTAATAAATTGCTTTGCCATTTTTTTCAAACTTTTATTTTTTCATTACACATTTTTGATTTTCTAGAAAGTAGAATATCATATACTTGTGTAGCAATCAAAAATATATATCTGTAGGTGAATGAAAGTATATTTA
>JAVZJF010000143.1:0-3112 GCA_038870935.1 Candidatus Anstonellales archaeon
TTAATATATTTTATTATCAACAAGTATTACAAAAATTCTCTCTTTACAGTTCAAGAAAATGTGAAATATCCTTTGCACATCTATAATTCATTGGCTCTTTTTTTTTTTAATTCTGTTAATCTTCATTACAACTTTAATAATGAGAAATCAGTATTTAGCAAACATTCCTTTACACATTATGTTTGTAAGTCTTCCATTGTATTTTATCTTTGTAATTGAGAAAAAGAATTTTGATGAATTTATACGTGAAATAAAACTTGAAAAAATTAGAATATTTGATGTTTTACAAAGTATTGTTTTTTTCATAGCTTTGTTGATAATCTTAGCTATCTTTTCTTTTTTACTTAGAGAATATAATCAAACTCATCAAAATAATATGATAACTCTGATTAAGTCTTTGAACAGTTTATTGCTCATATTCGCAATTTTTTTAGCACCATTTACTGAAGAGTTATTTTTCAGAGCTTTTCTTTCAAAGAGATTAGGTATTTTAAGCAGTTCAATGTTATTTGCAATTTTTCACATTAATTATATGTCGTTGATCCAATTTATTGCATCTTTCGTTATAGGTTTAGCATTAGCTTTGATTTTTAAGAGGTATAATCTCAACACATGTATTTACATTCATTTACTCTTCAATCTTACTTCTATTGTTATAGTAAAATTTTTTCTTTGAAACTCCAAAAGAAAAGACGAGAAACACATATCAAAAGTAGAGGTCTCTTTTTCCTTCTTCTAACAACTTCAATTTCTTAATTGTTTCATTTCTTATTGTTTGATTAGGTATCTTTAATAATTCTTTTTCTATTATTCTATTTCCAAATTCTTTCATTTCATCGTCAGCATAGTCTAAAAGGTATTCTTTAAAGGTTAATATGGCATTAGGATGGCAAAAATTCTGAATATTTCCAGATTTTGCAAATTGCATAAAATAATCTCCTGTTCTTCCTGATCTGTAACAGGCAGTACAAAAGCTTGGAAGAAATCCTAATTTGCACACATCATGTATAACTTGTGATGTTGTTCTTGTATCATGTATTTGGAATTGTGATTCATTTAGGGGATTAATTTTAGATTCATAATATCCTCCAGGATTAGTTCTCGAGCCTGCACTTATTTGTGAAATACCTAATGCAAATAATTCATTTCTCATTTGTTGATTCTCTCTTGTAGAAAGTATCATTCCTGTATATGGAACCGCCAGTCTAATTATTGCTACTAATTTCTTAAATTCTTCGTCACTAACTGGATGAGGGGGATTAGTAGATATTGGAGCATTTAATGCGGGCTCTAACCTTGGAACAGAAATAGTATGAGGACCTGTGCCATATTCTTTTTCAAGATGCTCAGCATGAAGTAAAAGACAAAGGACTTCAAATTTATAGTCATATAATCCAAACAACACTCCGATACCTACATCATCTATGCCTGCTTGTTGTGCTAAATCCATTGCATACAATCTCTTTAAGTAATCAGCCTTTGGTCCTTGTGGGTGCATTTTTTTATATGTTTCATAGTGATACGTTTCTTGAAAGAGCTGATATGTACCTATTTTTGCTTTCTTTAATCTTTTGAAGTTTTCTAAACTCAGAGGAGCAACATTGATATTCAATCTTCTTATTTCTCCATTGCTTACTTTGGTTTCGTAAACTGTTTTAATAGCCTTCTCTAAATAATCGATATTAGTGTGTCTTAGATCTTCTCCTGCAACCAAAAGTACTCGTTTATGCCCTTCTGAAATTAGAATTTCTATTTCTCTTCTTAATTCTTCCATAGTAAGAGTTTTTCTTTTCAACTCTTTGTTATCTTTTCTAAAACCGCAGTATAAACAATTATTAGAGCAATAATTACTCAAATAAACAGGGGCAAATAATACCAACCTTGTTCCATAAATTGCTTCTTTGACTTTTTTTGCTGTAATGAACATGTAAGTAATTACTTCTTTGTCGTTCGTTTGTAATAATTTAGCTGTTTCTTCTAAAGTAAGACCTTTTGCTTTTTCTGCTTTTTCAATAATATTCATACACTCTTCTTTACTTGGATTAGAATTTTCTTCAAGTATTTCATTTACATATTTTTCATCAATAAATCCCACCAAATTAATCACCTTTTTCAAAAATTCTTTAGATTTTCATAATCTTGCCATGGTTTTAACACTCTTTTCAAAGTGTGTTCTCCTTCAATATAGGATAATATTAATCCATAGTTTGTAATTGGAATAGAATTTTCTTGAGCCTCTAAAATTCTTGCATTAATCTTTTGTTTATCTATCATACAACCTCCGCAATGGATAATCAGTTTACAATCTTTTAATGTCTCTTTATCTAAAGCTTGTCTTCCAAAACTAAAGAAGTAATCTAATTCGAATCCTAATTTTGAGTTTAATTTTTTTGGAATTTGTTGAGTACCTATATCATTGCATTTTCTATCATGATTACATGATTCAACAATAATCACTTTGTCATATTTTTTCAAGTTCTTAACAGCTTTTAGACCATCTATTAAAATATTCAAATTACCATATGTTTGATAATTTATCATCGTGATAGAAAAAGTAGTAATTGGGATCTCTTTAGGTGTCCATTTGTCTACAATATCTATTGCTTGTGAGTCTGTAATAACTAATTGTAAGCCCATTTTATTACCATTTAATTCTTCCAAAAAAGCCAAATAATTATTTTTTTCTTCTTCTTGCACTTCTTTTATTGAACTCCTGGCTTTTTCCAAGTCCATTCTAAAACCTGCAAAAGGTACCATTCTTCTAAGCAAATAGTCCAAAACAACGTTTTGTGGCCTTAATAATCTTCTTTCTGGTGTTTCTTCGTCAATAGGTATATTTAAAGCAACAAAAGAATATGGTTTAACAAAAGGTAATATTTCTATCTTTTTTTCATCTTTTATATAGTAATTTTTTATTGCATCAATTATGATTCTTGAAGAATCTCTTTTATTAGCATCAATGATTATGTGCTTGAAGTTTTGTGAGTTAAAGAGCATATTTAAACTTTGATTTACGATCTTTTCGAATTCATCTTTTTGTGGAAAAATATCTTGAAACCAATTGAAAACAATTATTAATTGCTTTTGATATTGTTTTGACAATATCAATAAT
>JAVZJF010000144.1:0-3089 GCA_038870935.1 Candidatus Anstonellales archaeon
CAGGCTTAGTCTTATCATACCATCTTGCATATCTTAATGGAAATACCCTTTTTAAAGCCTCTTCTGGATTATTGAAACCTCTGAGATTAATCATTACAGGGCCTCTCTTACCAGACTCATGACCTCCAACAACCATGTAAGTACTATCTCTACATCTAGCATCAGTATAAGGTAAAGTACTATCAAAATCTATAATAGGAAAAACGTTTTGAGATAAATATTTTGTGAGATAATGAGAAGCATAACCAGGATGTGGATAATGATTTGTCCATTTTTCTCCAGACCATTTTCCACAATTAATTCCTTCTCTGTATCCAAAGCCTATATAGTCATCAAAGAACCAGATATTACAATATCTTCTTGAACCTCCTCCTTTTGAATCTTCATCAGAAATTCTTGCTATTTCAACTTCAGTGTTTAAATCAAGGTCCTTTATCCAGTGTAAAGTTGGGCACAAATCAGTTCTTCCAAGTTCTCTTGTAAACTGAGAAGCCATAGTTAATGTAGTACAAGGCTCACACCAGCCATAGGTTTCTAACTCTAAATCATTAGAATCAGAAACTTTACAATTACCTAATGAATTAATGTTTATCTTGACATTATGAGTTACAGAATTAAAAAACACGCTAGAAATTTCCAAAGGTGTTTCGTTTCTAATATCGTTATGAGAAATGCCACAATATTTAACTAAGTTAGAATTCTTTAACAAATCCATGACTTTGAAATTATCTAAGTTATAGGTATATGAATATCTAATTACTTTTTGCTCTGCAGAGCTGAAGTTAAATATATCATCAGTATTAACATAATAACTATTAGTGTTTTCATCTTTGTGTAATTGGATATAAATTTCGCTGCCATCATAAGTTAATCTGCAAAAAATGCCGTTATAGAAATTATTATCTATAAAGAACATTCTTACAGTGCAATCACATGGTATATTTGCCTCAGTATTTTTATCTTTACAAACCCCTCTTGAGTAGAAATCTTTACTACAAATGGCAGAATAGCACTCGTTGGAATTTCTGCATTCAAATTTACTTGATGTATTTTTATAATATGAGTTCCAGACTTGAGGAAGTGTTCTTCTATAGAAATATTTGTTGGGCTTATCGATATAAAGTGACCAGTCTCTTACTATATTATGGAAAGGGTCTTGATAGAACCATTCTTCTTGCATTAACACATAGTTCCCATCTTTTAAGAAAGGGTATTCAAAATATTCGCCTGTTTTTAATTTATCTATATCTGTTTCTGGATCATAAGTTTTTGATGGAAAGTAAAAGCATATATTAATACCAAATAAGTTAATGCACGATCTTACTTGGCATATTCCTGAGTAGCAGTAATAATTCATATATCTGTCTTTTCTTATATCATTTGAATTAACTTTAGGGTTAATATTACATTGAGAATCACTTATAGGTAAAAGATACTTGATTTTTTCATAGTTAGAAAATTCGTTATCTATTCCCAATCTAAAGGTATTGATAAAAGCATTTGACCTGCTTATTTTGTATTGAAGTCTTTGGTCAAGTGTTTCAAATGAACAGAAACTACCCAACAAATTTTGTTGCCTGATAGTTGAAGAAGATGTTAACTCAGTAATTTGCTTGTTTTTAAGAATATCTATTGGTGTGTCAGAAGTAGAAACCTTCTTTGCATTAACTGAAAATCCACAAACCATTGCTTTTAAGGTATTATCTATGCAAACATTTTCAGAATATGGAAGTGCGCTTGAAGATTCGCTTAAAGAATTAATAGTACAAGCACTGATAAAGAAAAGAGATGAGAAGATTAGTATGAGCAAAAATAATTTAAATTCGTTTTTCATGAAATCACGTGATTTTATATATCATTGAGAACAATTCAGAACTATCTGAGCCCAACAATGAACTAACGTATCTGATAAATATAGCTGTAATTGATAATGCAATAAAAGGTATAATCCATTCAAATATTCTTAGTTGGGCTATGAAATCTAAAGCAACGTCTATAACTGAGAACGTAACAGAATAACTTGATAGATAAGATTCATAAAGAGATATTGCACCTGAAAATGACGGATAACATACTTGAGCAGGAATTGTAGTCCTTTCAATTATTTCTCCAGCAGGTATTTGCAGAGCAACGTAATAGACTAAAGGAAAAATGAAATAGAAACCTATTGCAGAAGCAATCATAAGACCGCCTATGCCACGTGTTATTGGTAAAACTCTTAAAAGAATTCCCAGAGGTAGCAAAAGAGATAAAGCATTTTTATCTATCAATGTTAGTAATTGTAGCTGTATTGACAATGCCAACTGAAGATTGACTATCATATCACCTAACATTTGTGCTCTCATTACTTGTTGGAATAAACTGTAATAACCTTTTATTTTCAACCAATCCATTAAGCCAGGACAAAATTGATAACCAAAAATTGAGAAACATCTTGATAATTCTCTTTCACCAATAAAAACTTCTCTAACTAACTGGTTATAGTATTGATTAAGTTTGTAAATACTATAGTCGATGTTAGCAGCAGCATAACATGCCAATGTTAATCTATTTGTGTTAGTTCCAGTGGTAGATACTAATACATAAGGATTGTATGGAGCATAAGCAGATAGTATAGTAATTACGCTCTCGACAAGAAAGATAACACTTAATAAAATTACAACACTTGCAGCCAAATGTAAAAACTCTGATTTAACAAATAATTCGAATTCTGCGTTTCTAATAAAGAAATGATATAACATATACAAAGCAGTTAATACAAAGAAATATGCGAAAATAATTAATGAAGAAAGCATTGCATAGTTGCCAACAGGCAAATTTGTAGTTTGATTTATTGTAGCATTTATACCTGATGATAAGGCACTAAATTCAGGTTCATAGTAATAATTACAGGAATAACCATTATAAGATTGGGAATAATAATTACTCGTTATTGAGATTAGGATTACTAATAAAGAAAGTAAAATGTTTTTTGTTTTTGAAATATTTGAATTCATATTCATAAAAATTCCTTTTTATGAAATTATAATTCTAACTCTTTAACAATACTATATCACATCAAAAAATTTGCCTGTAAAGATATCAGAATC
>JAVZJF010000145.1:0-3066 GCA_038870935.1 Candidatus Anstonellales archaeon
TTACACTAACAGTCAACCCCCTCTTAGAAAATGCTTCAGCACATTCTAATCCAATAGCACCAGCCCCAACTATAGCAAAGTGCCTAATATTGTTAAGAGATTTCATTATTTTTATACCATCATCAATACTCCTCAATGTAAAGACATTGTTAATATTAACATTTTTAATAGGTGGAATAAATGGTTTTGAACCTGTAGCAATTACCAATGAATCAAAATTTATTTGCCGACTTTCCTTTCCATCAATACTGTCAATATATAGGGTATTACCAATAACGTCAATAGCTCTAAAACCCAAAATTAAATCTATGCCAGATTTTTGAAGTATAGCATTAGAAACCACAATTAAATTTTCAAAACTTTTTATATCACCACCAATAACGAAGGGCAGCCCACAACGAGAATACGTTAAATATTGTTCTTCAGATACAACAATAACATTTGACCCCGGATTTTGAGCTTTAGCAGATAAAGCCGCTCTAAGACCAGCTGTACCAAATCCAACGATAACTACTCTCCTCAAAAGAATCACTCTAAACAAATTTATAAATAGAAAAAGAATAAAAGGATAGTGCAAAATAAAAGACGTCATTAAAGATATGGGAGGAATAATTATTCTTTGTGGAATAGTTGGAAAACCAAATGCTGGAAAATCTACATTTTTTTCAGCTGCAACATTAATTCCTGTGAAAATAGCACCATATCCATTTACAACAATAGAACCAAATATAGGGACAGCGTATGTAAAGATACCATGCGTATGCAGGGAATTCAATGTAAAAGATAACCCAAAAAATTCTATATGCATAAATGGAATAAGATATATACCATTTCAATTAATGGATGTGGCCGGATTAGTACCAGATGCATGGAAAGGTAGAGGTTTAGGAAACAAATTTTTAGATGAATTAAGAAGGGCATCAGTATTAATTCATATTGTAGATGCTTCTGGATCCACAGATGAGGAAGGAAGAATAGTTCCTCCAGGAACATACAATCCATGTAAAGATGTAGAATTCTTAGAAAGAGAAATAGTGATGTGGATTAGACAGATAATAATGAATGATTGGCAAAGAATGATTAAAATAAGAGAAAAAGAGGTAGATGAAATATTATTAGAAAGATTAAGTGGTCTTCAAGTAACTAAGGAGCATGTAAATAAAGCATTAGAAAACACAGGATTGGAAGGAAAGAAATTAAATTCATGGAATGAAGAAGATTTAATAAACTTTTGTTATGAACTCAGAAAAATAAACAAACCAATATTAATTGCAGCAAACAAGATAGATTTACCCACAGCTGAAGATGGTATTAAAAAACTTAAAGAGAAATATCCAAATGAAATAATAATTCCATGTAGTGCAGAAGCAGAACTTGTACTTAGAAGAGCGGCTGAAAAAGGACTTATAAAATATTCACCTGGAGATGAAAATTTTGAAATTATTGATGAAAGTAGAATAACACAAAATCAAAGAAAAGCACTTAAAATAATAGAGGAAAGGGTATTGAATAAATGGGGTGGAACTGGAGTTCAAGAAATACTTAATACAGCGGTATTTAAAATACTGAAAATGATGGTTGTATACCCCGTAGAAGATATTAATAAATTATCGGATCATTATGGTAATATACTTCCAGACGCCTTATTAATTAAAAATGGAACAACAGCAAGAGAATTGGCATATATCATACACCAAGAGTTGGGAGACACCTTTCTATATGCAATAGATGTTAGAACTAAGCAGAGAATTGGAGAAAATGCTAAATTAAAAATGAATGATATAATCAAAATAGTTGCAACAAAAGCTAGAAAATAGTTATTCTAATTTTCAACAATAATTTAACGATTGTCTTCTTTAAAGTACCATCCAGGATCTTTTTTAGATCCAAAAAATCGAACACCTCTTTCTTTCAATAAAATCCTTATATTTTCAGCTTCTTCATGAGACAGTTCATTACGCTTTTCCAAGAAATCTACTATCTCAAGTGCTTGAGACACGGAATCGCATCTTCTAATGAAATCTATAACATTTGGTTCATAACCTCTAAACTTTGGTTTACGATGATCTTCAGAATCTCTAAGTGGAGTATTGCGATAAGTTAATGAAATCTTACATGTATTTTCTTCAATTTCCTTAGCTAAATTTGGAAAGTACTTCCTTAAAGTTTCCCAATCCATCGCCATCTTGAATTCACACAAGAATTAATGTAAAAAGACTAACTTAAATTATTTCTTTTACTATGTATGATTTAAATAGTTTTACAGTTCACTAATAGCTTTATTAAACTCTTTAAAAAGTATTAAACGATCGTAACCAATATCAAAAAACTCCCAAGGAAGGCGAACTGATGAATCAAGAGTTTTTGTAACTATTTCTTCGATAGAAAATTTAAAATGCTTTTCAGCAACATACCAAGAAGACAAGTTTCCATCAATTTTAGCAACATAAAGAAGAATAGGAGATATTTCCCTACCCGATCTAGAGATAAAAGCTTGAATCATACTCTCCCTAATACTTGGAAACCTAACTTCAAATCTTTTGTCACCTTTCAATTTCATCCTAATTAAATTGATTTTATCCTTTAAAGATTTTTTATTCTCCATACCGAACCATTGAAATGGAGTGTTAGCTTTAGGAACGAAAAAGGAGAAGGATAATCTTACGCTCCTTAATCCCATGAACCCTAAGTCAGCAACTTTACATACAATATCCAATATCGATTGAACATCATCAATAGTTTCTCCAGGTAACCCCAAAATAAAATATAATTTAACATTTTTAAAACCAACATTTTTTACAATTCTAATAGTATCAAATAATCTATCCAATTCAAACCTCTTATTTATGATATTCAAAAGACGTTCTGATGAAGTTTCAGGTGCAAAAACAGGGGTTCTTTGACCACCCTTCTTTAGAAGCATTAATAAATCCTCATCTACAAGATCTAATCTTAGGGAGGGCATAGAGAAGAAGTAACCATGCATATGTAAGTAGTTGAGTAATTCCTTAAGGTTTGGATGTGAAAGTGCTGCTGAACCTATTATCACAATATTGTTTGTAGGAG
>JAVZJF010000146.1:0-3051 GCA_038870935.1 Candidatus Anstonellales archaeon
TTATTTCCATCGGTTTATCTGAAATCTTCTTTTTTATATTGCAATAATAATATTGCAAAGTTTATTATAAAGTTTTGGGTCAGCAAACCCCAAAAATGTATTTTCTTTAAAAATGTATATATAAGCGATCACTCGCTATCCAAGAATCTCTAGAACTCGAGCTATTATCATAAAATTTATTATAGTTATTAGATATTGTCGTAATATGTATATAGATCTTTCGTAATAAGACAGGGATGCCGTACAATAGACATTTAATAGAGATTAGGATGAGAGGACATATGCAATCTATTACACAAAAAACAGGGAGTTAAGCATTTAATGATTACTGAACTTAGTGTTAACTTAGCTCAGAGCTAACTTTTTTCTTACATAAAGAATCTACTTATCTTTTTCCAATTATTTCTTTTTTTAACAGTTTTCTTTAATCAAGAGTATTTCGTAATTAATAGGTGAAATTATTTTCTGCATCTTTCAATTTTGGACATTTTGCATCTTTTTCGATTATAATAGCATCTTTTAAAGGCCATTTCACACCTATTTCCTCACATAGCCAGTTCACGCATCGTTCATGGGGTGGGGAATATTCTTTTGTTACAAAGTAAACTACTATAGAATCTTCTAATGCTTGGAACCCGTGAGCAAACCCAGGAGGAACCCAAAATAAGGATCGTTCTTGATCATTGAGTTCAACAGCCACGTATTTGCTATAGTATGGAGAGCCTTTTCTTATGTCTACAGCGACATCATATATTTTACCTTTTATTACCGTCACCAGCTTACCCTGCTCCATTGGTTTTATCTGGTAATGAAGCCCTCTAATCACTCCGCGCTTTGAATTGCTCAAGTTAACCTGAACAAAATCATAAGGCACATTTTCAGCGAGAAAGTCTGTTCTTTTATAGATCTCTGAAAAAAATCCTCTTACGTCACTAAATAATTTTGGTGTCGCTAACACCACATCCGGTATTTTCATTCTTTTAAAACTAAATGGCATAGTATTCACCTTTAAAAATTTCAATTGACTTATTAAAGTCACTCAATTTTATTCCCGTGATTTTCTCTCCCAAAGTATTATCAAGGCTAGAATCTATTGGTCTAGGTGCTTTGAATTTGAATGAATTAATGCTTACAGGACTTACCAAGGCACTATCAAAACCAAAAGCCTGACAAATCTTCAAAGCAAAGTCATATCTACTCAATCTCGGGCCTGCTATATGAATAATACCATTAAAATCCTTCTCTAAAATCTTTTTGACCGATTCACCAATTTGTGTATTTAAAGTTGGTGATAAAAATTGATCTTTTACAGCGTCTATTTTTTCATTTTTAGAAAGTTTATCAACAATATATTTACCAAAATTCACTCTTCCATATCCCGTCCCATAAACCCCTGCAATTCTTACGACTGTTCCGCCCAAAGAAAGAGCAATGTTTTCAGATAAAAGTTTTGTTAATCCATAATAGTTAATTGGTGCAGGAGTATCGTTTTCTTTATACATCCCTTTTTTTCCGTCAAAAACATAATTTGTCGATATATAAATTATTTTTGCATTTATTTGTTTTGCCTTTACTAACAATCTTCTTGAGGTATTAACATTTATATTGTAGCAAAAGTCCCTATTTTCTTCGCATAGATCAACATTTCCTATCGCAGCAGTATGAACAAGAACCTCAGGTTTATATGCTTCAACAATTTTTTCAGGATCTTTAGTCAGGTCATATTTAATTGAATTTATCTTAGCTACAGGGTGTTCATTATAGATCCCAATAACATCATAACTTTCGGATAGTTTTAATGCTATCTTGTAGCCTGGGGATGAACTAACGCCGGTAATAAGTATCATAATACTTCAAGCACCTCAGAATTCTTTTCAATTAAACTCTTGTACCATTTCACAGTTATCCATCTGGGATCTTCCTTTAAATTTCCAAGCAAGAGTTCATGAAAAATCTGTTTTATTCCATCCTCTACATTGAAGAACGGAACAAAGTCCAATAATTTCCTTGCTTTTTTAAAACTAACCTCGTAGGATCTAGTATCAGGATCTCCATAAAACGTTATTTTTCCACCAACTATCTTTTTTACAATTTTTGCTACATCTATCACCTTATAATTCTGATCTCCATGACCAATATTTATTATCTCTCCACCTACTTTATCATTATTTTCAATAGTTTTAAATATGGCTCTAGCAACGTCAAACACATGAACAAGTGGTCTTTTCTGTGTTCCATCTTTCATTACATTTATCTTACCACTCAAAAAAGCATTCAATGTCATACCATTAACAATAAGATCAAATCTCATTCTTTTTGATGGGCCGTAAACTGTTGAGAGGCGTAATGCTGTTGTTTGGAATTTATCAGAGTTCAAAGGCAATATTTCTTTTTCTGCATTTAAATTTGCCATTGAATAAGTAGTTAAAGGATTCGGTTCTGTTTTTTCATCCGCAACATCATTCCTAAAACCATAAATACTGCAACTTGAGATTAAAATATATTTTTTTACTCCAGAGTCCCTTGCCATTTTTGCAATTCTTACTCTACCTTTGTAGTTAATTTCCATAGTAAGCTTGGGATTTAAATCTCCAGCAGGATCGTTAGACAAGGCAGCCATATCGACCACAGCATCAACATCCTTCATTACGTTAGAATCAACATTTCTAATATCTCCTAAAACAAAATGGAAATTATCATTTTTTGAAAAATGTGAAATTAGATCCTCTCCAAAAAATAATCTGTCCAAACATCTTACACTATATCCTTTTTTTAAAAGATATGGTGTTAATGTTGTCCCTATATATCCGCCACATCCTGTAACTAAAACTTTCATGAATATTATAATCATGTTTCTAATATTTAAATATATCGTTTTTTAGTGCTGTGTTTAATAAATCGATTATTGATAATTTTTTATCTATATTATAACCATATACTCTTTAATTCATTCGAAAAACATTAAATTTTCATTTAAATAACACCTTCTTTTGATTCAGCATAACATTTTATTGTATCGTATGCCCAAAATCTCTGATATCCTTCTGCAAT
>JAVZJF010000147.1:0-3038 GCA_038870935.1 Candidatus Anstonellales archaeon
GGTTCCAGTAGGATGGGAAGAGGTTTATCCAAAATTCTTATCTGCAATTCAAGCAGGAAATCCACCAGATATAGAATTTGCTATACCTACACTTGCCATGGCTGCTTATAATGCTGGAGGTTTAGCTCCTGTAGATGATCTTGTAAAAAGATTGGATAAAGAACATGGATTTTTTGAATCTTCTAAAGCAATGAATTATTGGGACGATCATTATTGGGGAGTTCCAATATGGAATATCATTCAATTACTTATGGCTAGAAAAGATGTATGGGAACGAGCAGGCTATCCTGATGGACCAAAAACATGGGACGATGTTTTAAACGGTTGTGAAGAAATTAAAAAGATTACTGATGACCCAGTAACTGGAGGCAGTGTTTATCCATTCTTTGTAGCGACTGTAAAACATTTATTTACAACAGAAAATGTTTACACTGTTGGAATTAATGCTAAGGCACGTTTAATAGCAGAGGATGGAGTAACTCCTACATTTAACACAGATGAATGGATTAAAGCATTAGATTATTATAAAAAGTTAAGCAAATATAGACCACCAGGATGTGAAGATTGGGGATGGAGTGAGCTAACTCCTCCATGGACAAAAGGAGCTATAGCAACCTTTTATGGATTTAGTGCTTGGACAGCTTGGGCATTACGTGAAAATCCAACTCAATTAAAAGGTAGAGCTTGGGTATATGAACAACCAATACCTGAAGGAGGAAAAAGAGGCAGCATTATGTTCCCATATGGAGCAGTTATTACAAAGAAAGCTGAAGAACGTGGAAACTTTGAAGCATGCGAAAGATATTTAGAATTCATTTTGCAACCAGAAATTATTGGATATTTGTGTAATATGGAACCAATATTCTTCTTGCCGCCCACTAAGGATGGAATAGAATCTAAGGCATTATGGTCTGATCCAATGGCGATAGATTATGCGGATGTTTTAAAAACATGTTTAAATGCGTTACCTTACGGACAACTTTATGGATGGGAAGGAGGAAAAGTATGTAAATACATTGGGGAAGTTGAAGGCTCAGATTTGTTAGCATTAGCAGCACAAAGGCTCATAATACAAGATAAATCTCCAGAAGAAGTTGCTGATTGGACTCAAAAAGAACTTGAGAAAATAGCTGCAAAATATAAATAATCCCCCTCTTTTTTTATTTTTTTAAAAAAAATAATAAAGAAATGTGGGTGTAATGAATAAAAAATCTCAACTTACAGGTTTACTTCTTATGTTGCCTGCATTTTTATGGGTTTTTCTTACAATAATATATCCTTTTCTTTGGACAATTTGGTTAAGTTTTCATGATGCTATGATGACCGGTGAAACCATAAGCGGATCTTTTATTGGTATTGAAAATTACATTAACCTTATTTTTAACGATAGCGTATTTGGTCAAGCAATAATTAATACAATATTATGGACTATGGGAAATTTTGCTTTGTCTGGAATTTTAGGTTTATCGTTTGCATTAGTATTAAATGAGAAATTTAAGGGCAATACTTTAGTTAGAATAATTGCCATACTACCTTGGATTGTACCTAGTGTAGCAACAGCAATAGTTTGGAGATGGTTGTTGCATAGTCAAATAGGTGTAATTCAAGGAGTATTATTATCTCTTAATATAATAAAAGAACCAATTGCTTTCTTTAGTTATAACTATGCTTTACCATCACTAATATTAGTGAATGCTTGGCGTTTCACTCCTTTTGTAGTTATTTTTTATTTAGCTGGACTTGAATCTGTGCCAATAGAATTATATGAAGCAGCTAAAATAGATGGAGCTTCTGCATTTCAAAGATTTCGATATATAACAATGCCTTCTCTAAAAAGAATATTAGCCGTATTAGGAATTATAGGAGTATTATGGACTTTTTGTTATTTTGATATAATATACTTAATTACTAAAGGAGGGCCAAGTAATGCAACAATGACTTTACCAGTCCTAATATGGATGAGGTCATTCTATATGTTTAGAATTGGAGAAGGAGCTACTATAAGTGTTTTTATGATATTAATATTGTTAACATTCAGTATTATATACTTTAAATATATTATTAAAGAAGGGTTATGAAAATATGAATGAGAAAATTCGTTATTTAATAATTTATCTTTGTGCAATTCTTATTATAATTTATTGTGGTTTTCCTGTATATTGGATGCTAATTTCTTCTATTCAAAGAAGAGAAGACATAATAACTTTAAAACCAGATATTTCTGTAATAATTCCAAAGTCTTTCTCCATAGAACATTCATATATTAGATTGTTTGGAACTGGCCCAGAAGAGCATGCTTTCTTTAAGTATATCCTAAACAGTGTTTATGTAAGTAGTAGTGTAACCATTATCACATTGTTTATTTCTATGTTTGCAGGTTATAGTTTAGCTAAATTTGAATATAAAGGTAAGAGGATTCTTTCTCGTCTTATAATTTTTGCGTATCTTATTCCGCCTGCTATATTGCTTGTACCATTTTTCTTAATGATCAGTTGGCTAAATCTTATGGACAATCTATTAAGTCTTATAATGGTTTATCCTACATTTTCTATACCTTTTTCTGTATGGATGTTGAGGAGCTTCTTTGAGAGCATACCAAGCGAACTAGAAGAATCTGCTTGGATTGATGGTGCCAGCAAAATAAGAACATTCTTCTCTATTGTTCTTCCAATATCTAAACCAATTATTGGAGCAATTATAGCATATTCTTTCATTACTTCTTGGACAGAATATATGTTTGCTTTTACACTTATTTCAACTAAGGATAAAGCTACAGTTCCAGTTGCAATAATGCATGCTATTCCAGGGCATTATATTGAATGGGGAGAATTAACAGCAGCATCGTTTGTTTCTACAATACCAGTTCTAATATTATTCATGCCATTAGCTAAATATCTTATACATGGTATTCAGATTGGAGCAGCTATAAAAAAATAAATGAATTTTTTCAATACTTTTAATATTGATTATTTTCCATAAATCAATCCATAAGAAGAAGATAATAATTTACTAAGTTTTGTTTTATAATTGTATGGATC
>JAVZJF010000148.1:0-3021 GCA_038870935.1 Candidatus Anstonellales archaeon
TTACTGCCCTCATAATAGTTTAAAATTAAACAAGGATAAGAGTTTTTTGTTATGTTATTATCATTATTTTATCGTTGTAATAATATTTATGATTTAACTCTCTATCATGAATATTATCTGTATAGGATCTTTCGATCTTCTTATATGTGAAATCAAATTTCTATTGATATCACATGCTGCCTTACTTGCATTTATCAAAAGGGTTCTAGGACATACATAGTTGCTTTTTCTAATAACAATACTTACGTCATCACTTAGCGTTAAACGTGGATCCCCATAGCCAATTAAATGATCTTCAAAATTTCCAGCTTTAAGTATTACTTTCACCAAAACTTTACCCTTTAATGCTTCCTTAAATTTTTCAGAAAAATCCTTACAGGCTTTATTTGCTCTAATACCAATTATACAGTCTCCTTTTTTAGTCAATATACTTTCCTTTGTGATTTCAAAGGTAGATTTATGAGTAGCAACTATATTTGGATGCCCGTATGCGATGACTTCTTCAATGATCATACTAGTTTTATTTTATAAATTGAAAAAATAAATTTTCACTTCTAACATGGTAAAAAGTTATTAAAATTTAATAATCAAGACTGGAATATAATAATTAGTATAAAATGGCTATTAAAAAATCATTCGAAAATGAGAGAAAAGAACTTGTTAGGAAATTAATAATGGAAGGTGTATTGAAAACTTCAAACGTGATAAGAGCGATGTTAACGGTTCCGAGAGAAGAATTCGTACCACAAAAATATAGAGATTTAGCATACATAGATTCACCGCTACCTACATTAGAAGGACAAACAATATCTGCACCTCATATGGTGGCAATAATGTGCGAATTATTAATGATGGATGTAGGTATGAAAGTATTGGAAGTGGGTGGAGGATCCGGATATCATGCAGCAGTTTGTGCAGAAATAGTTGCACCTAAGGAAGCGCCACGTGAAAATTGGGGGCATGTATACAGTATTGAAAGAATACCAGCTTTGGTTGAATTTGCAAGACAGAATTTGAAAAGGTGTGGATATGATGATAGAGTGGACATAATTCTTGGTGATGGAACATTGGGATATCCAAAAGCCGCCCCCTTTGATAGAATACTTGTTACAGCTGCAGCACCAGATATTCCAGAACCCTTAATAAATCAATTGAAATGTGGAGGTATAATGGTTATACCTGTTGGTGGAACATTCTATCAAGAATTAATTGTTTGTATTAAAAGAGAAAATGGGAAAATAACGAAACATAGTGCTGGAGGATGTGTATTTGTACCATTAATTGGGAAATATGGATGGAAGAAAAGCTAATTAAACCATCTTTTTAAAGTGGTTTGTTTAGATCTTTCTTCATAAATCTTTAGTACTTTATCAAGAGCTTTTTCAACTCTTTCTATTGAAAAATCATATTCTTCACATAGTATTTGTATAACTTTGTCTTTATTTGGTTTTTTCCACGTTAGGATATAGTCAGTAGTAACTTGTGGGTTTAAGAATAAATCTTTTATTTTGAAGGGATCTATTGGAAAAATTGCTTTATCTCCAAGATATTCAAGTATTTTTGAGAAATTGGGGAATTGTTTAATAAGTTTTAATGCGGTTTTTGGTCCAATACCTTCGATCCCATCTGGATTGTAATCCGTTCCCATTAATATGCCAATTTCAATGAGTTGATCTCTGGTTATATTTAATTGTGTAAGTAGTTTGACTAGATGTATTATTTCAGGTTTAACTTCTACGTAAACATCTTTTCTAGGAAGTTTTCTTTTACCACTAATAGTTAAATTTCTTAATAATCTAGGGGACCCAAAAAGTAGGGAATCATAATCTTGACTAGCAGTTGCCCATGCATCACCTTTTTGAACCATGTATGCGCTTTGCGCTTCACCTTCTGAGGGGGCTTGAACCCAAGGTACACCTAATGCATCTAAAAGTGTTTTAGCTTCATTAACCATATCCTCAGTTAATTGCGCCATTTGTCGAGCAAAAATACGAGCACTCTTGATATCACCAGATCTTATTGCTTCTTCGTATTTTTTAGCAGCTTCCTCCTTTCTTCGCTTCCTAGTTAATATCTCGATCTCTTTAAGTTCAGGAGGCTTTCCATCAAATACATAAGCTACCTTTATTTGAAGTTCTAATAAGTTTATAGTCCTATAAAAAAGGCCGCTTAAATGACTTGTTATTCTGCCTTTACTATCTCTTAAGGGGGTGCCATCTGGTTGTCGAATGGTGGCAAGAAACTGATATAAAGCATTATACCCGTCTACTACGATAACTTTGTCTTTTAAAGAGGTTAATTCAATTTCTTCTATAGCTTCTTTTTGTATAATATCTCTTAAATCTATTCCCACAGTTTATTACCCTGCAGCTAAACTTATAATCTTTTGCCCTTTTCTACCTGAAGATACGTTTATTTTCCCCCATAATTCTAGTTTTATAAGAGCTTTAATAAACTGGTTATATGAAAAATTACTGCCACTTTGTTTAATCTTATCGTATAATTCAGTTTCATCAAATGCCTTCTTAGGAGCCTTGTAAAGAAGGGACATTATTACTAATTCTAGTGGTTCACTTGTCCATATAGAATTTTTATCTACTTTATCCATAGCTTTCCCCTATGTAAATGTTAATAATCTAGGACGTGCTTGAATTTGTTTTGATTGTTCAATCCATTTATTATAATATTGTATCATGTTTTCGTTTATTGATGGTTTAATCTTCTTTAGAGCTTCAAGAAAGTGTGCTTTTTCAACTTTAGAAGCTTCAATATTCTTTCTTAACGCAATCATAGCTGCTTCTCTTACTACAGCCTCAAGATCAGAACCAGAATAACCTTCAGTTATCTTCGCTATTTCTTCTAAATCAACATCATCAGCTAAAGGCATATTCCTAGTATGAATCTGTAAAATAGCTTTTCTAGCTTCATAATCTGGTGGTGGTATATAAATAATCCTATCAAATCTCCCAGGACGTAACAGTGCAGGATCTAGTATGTCTGGTCTATTGGTTGCTGCTAATA
>JAVZJF010000149.1:0-3016 GCA_038870935.1 Candidatus Anstonellales archaeon
TAACATTATTTGAAATCAGATATTCTAAAATTGTTGCTGCTGCTTTTCTAAGTATGTCATTGTCATCTTCAAAACTTTTAGGTAAAATGAATTCTAAATTTTTTCCTGAAAAATAAAGTTTATTTGCTTCTTTTTTCTCTTCTTCAACAGTCAATGCAATTTCTAAATTAGGATTTTCTATTCCTTTTAAAGAAATTTTCTTTACGTGGTCCATATAACCCACCTTTCTTAAACATCAATAGATTTAACTTGGCTCAGTGTGTAGCGGTGAAATCATTAAATCATAAATACCTCGATTTCATCATCGCCTAACTCTAATACCTAATTTGGTTTAGCTAATATGTACGTTATTAATATTGTTTAAAAATTTAAGTAGTTTGTTATATTGAATGCTTGTTAAATTTCCTAAGCATTGTTAAGCCTTGAGTTGTTTTAGTCTTGTAAGAATTCTTGCAATTATTCTTTTGAGTTCTCTAACTTTACCGTAGTTAAAAGTTTTTCCAGGTACATTTTTTGCACTTAATTCTCTATTTAATTCGTTTTTAACACTTTGGAGTCTCTCTTCTAGATCTTCTTTAGTCATTTTGTTTATTTCATATTTTTTTAATATTGCCATATGGAATGCACCTTATTTGTTAGTTACGTTTAAATTACAAATAGCTATTTTTTCTTTTTCTTTGTTTCATTCGACTTTTTTTCTTGTTGCACATTTACTTCTTCTACGTTCATTATTTGAGTTTCTTTTTTGGATTCCTCTACTGAAATATCAAATTTCTTTTTTGATTTTTTATCTGCTTCTTTTTCAGAGGTATCTGCCTCTTTTTTTGTCTGTTCAGCATTTTTATTATCAACCTGTTGAACAGCTTCTTTAGAATCTTTTAAATTTTTTATTTTATCAGGTATGATTATATCAGGTGTAACTATTACTACATATACACCAATTGCACCAGACTTAGGATAAGCAACTTGTAATGCTTTTTTTAATGAGTACGTTATATCTCCTGCTTTAGGCACATAACCTGCAGAAACTCTTAATGATTTTGCTCTGCCTCCTTTTCCAACTATTTTTCCACTAGCAACAATTTCTACACCTTGGGCACCTGCACTCATTACTTCTTCAACTAATGATTGTAAAATATTTCTTATTGGTTTCCCCATTTCAATCAATTTTACAGCTTTTCTTGCAATTAACATAGGGTCTAGTGAAGGATTTTGAACAGAAGTAACAGCAATTTGTGGATTATCAATTCCAAATTCGTCTCTAAGAATTTGTGTAACTTTAGCTAATCTGTAAGCCCTTTTTCCTGTTACTTTTGAAGGGTTTTGTAATTTAATAATTATTCTTGTCAATACAGGAGTTCTCTGAATGTCGACTTCAGAAAATCCAACTCTTTCTAATTCCTTTTCCAAGAATTTTCTGATTTTATACTTCAAAATTGCTTCGTTGATAAAGTTTGTTTCAGGACCCATCATAAACATCACTTTTTTTAAACATAATTGGATACAAAGGGATTGATTATGATTTTCCCTCTTTCTTAATATCTTCATTATTTTCTTTTACTTTTGATTTTAATGCTAATTCTTCCAAAACTAATTCAATTCTAGCTGTTTCTAAGTTTTGTATAACTCTTCTGCCTTTTGGTGCCAATCGAGGATAAATGTTTTTCTTATTTGCTGCAATGTGAGCAATATATAAATTTTCTACATCAAGGTCTTTTTGCTCAGCATTTGCAACTGCAGATTTAAGTAATTTTAAGACGTATTTTGCAGCTTTTTGTGGATACCTTCCTTTTTTTCCTTTTAATTCTTTTCTTGCACCTAATTTCTTGTTCCATCTTCTATAATAAACAGGTATTCTCATGTCTTTTGCCAGACTCAGAAACATTATTGCGTCTTGCACACGCATGTGTCTTATATTATCACATACTGCACATAAGTCTTTGAAAGATACATTAATGTCTTCGAGTCTTGCTTTTGCATGATTTCTTTGTGATTTATATGAATACATACTTCTCAACTCCATATGAAACAAATTACTTCAAAGGTATGAACTTTGAACCTCTTGTAGCACCTACACCTGGACCACTGTGCTTGACTTCTTTTGTTGTAAATGAATATTCACCTAGTCTTCTACCTAATTTTTCAAGAGTTACTTGAACTTCTTTCCATTCTTTGCCATTGTAAACTAAGAATTTCAAACCAAGCCATTCAGGAATACATACTGCTTCCCTTGCATGAGTTTTAATTGGTTTATCTAGTTTTTTTTCCGCTTTTAGTTTTCTGACTTTGTTAATGAGCTTGAAAAATGCGCTTTCTGGTCTTAGTCTTAATATGCTTCTTCTTGCACGCGCATTAACTATCTTGGCAAATTTTTCCAGAGGCATGTTCTTTAATTCCTCTTCAGTATATCCTTTAAATTTTCTTTCCAACGCCATTCTTCATCACTCAATATCCATTATAAATTTCTTGAATAAACATCATAAAGCGATTACTTATTCCTTCTTCCAGTTCTTCTCGCAGCAATGTGTCCGACTTTCCTACCAGGAGGTGCGCCTTTAGCAGTTGACATACTTTTACCAGGATGGTGCTCTTTTCCTCCAAATGGATGTGCAACTGGGTTTTTAGCAACTCCTCTTACAAGAGGATAGTCTCTGTTCATTGCTTTTCTTTTGTAGTAATTCCTTCCTGCTTTTAATAAAGGTAATTCTTTTACTCCTCCACCAGAAATTATACCAATTTGTGCTCTGCATTCCAATGATAGATCAATAGATTTCCTTGATGGAAGTTTTATAGTTGCAAATCTTTCGTCTTTTGTTATTAGTAAACCATAACTTCCAGGTGTTCTCACTAGTTTTCCTCCATCTCCTGGTGTTTTTTCTATATTATAAATAAACATACCTTCTGGAATATTTTTCAAAGGTAAGACACCACCAAGTGTTAGTTCTGCTTTAGAGCCTACTTGAATAAAATCGTTTTTCTTTGCACCTTCAGGTGCTATTAAATAGCTTTCTGAGCC
>JAVZJF010000150.1:0-3011 GCA_038870935.1 Candidatus Anstonellales archaeon
AATACTACTTTTAATTATTGCAAAGTATTCTTGGCTTGAATATCCTATTAATTTTAATACATTAAATCCAACTATGCTTGGATTATTAAACGAATTCATATAATAAATAGGAATTGTTGCAATAAGAGTTATTCCTACACTGGTAGTTACTGGTAATCCTAGTGCATATATTATAGGTGCAATAAGAGCTTGAGCAACACCATAGCTTGAAATGCTTTCGAATAAATTTCCAAGAAAAAAGCAGAAAAAAATTGTTAAATAGACAATATCCGAGCTGAGTTTTTCAAGTATTTTAACATACTGTCTTATGGATCCATTGTCTATAACAATTTTGAAAAGTAAAATTGCTGAGCTAATTATTAATACTGTTTCAAGAGAATCAAAGAATGCAAAAAATAGTACTCTGCCATAATGTGATTTGTCAATTCCATGATTAATCAAGTTGAATTGAACATCAAATAAATTATTAACAATCGTTTCATCAGCTTTCCAAACATAAATGTTTAACAAAAAAGTAATTATTATTCCAGTAATCAATGCCTTTGCTATTGGTTGTTTGAATAATAGAATGCTAATTACTACTGTTAAAATGGGTAAAATTGAAAGAATAAAGAGCAATGATACCATATTCCTTGCTCAATGTTATTTTTTTAGATGTACCTTCCGTTTACGCTTCCTGTGTCTATTCTCAATACTCCTAAATCATCCATGGTTTTAAATGTGATATAATACCTGTAAGGGCTTTGCTTAACTCCTCCACATTCTGAACTTACATTATCGCCTATTACACCTTGAATGGTTACTACTCCACTAGCTGAGAAAGTAGCTTTTGTTCCTTGAATTTCTATAGTATTTCCAGCTGAGTCCCACACTCGTATCTCCCCTAATGACGAGTTTAGGAAGCATTTATTACCTAATTTGTTTGAAAAAATTATAGATTCATAGTCAGTAGTATCATTTATCCAAAAAATCACATTTCTTCCAATTAAGTTTTCAAAAGCAATGGTAACATTTGACATGTGCATGTTCCCTCCTGTAAATGACCACGAAACTGGATTTAGATATCTAAAGCCTGAGGCACTAGCTGGTGTACTGGGATTAAAAACACCTAAAGAATAAAGGACTATGCCTAAAATAATCAGAATCAAAACAGCCCAACCATAATTAGACATGTATTCAAAAGAGCCCTGTGCTTTTTTTGTAATATTAATTTGAATAATAAATTTCATAAAATCTCAATAATAATTAGGGATTAATATTTAAACAACTTTCACTGATATGGTTATATTAAATTATGAACAATAACACAAATAGTGCTACCAAAATTTCAATAGAAAATTTAAAAAAAGAGATTTCGATTAGAGTTAAGGTTTTTGGAATAATAAAAAACATAACATTTAAATTGAATTTATTTGAAATGACTAATTCTGATTCTGAAAATCTTAAATCTTTTGTTTATGAGACTAACAATATAATAGAAGTATCAGAATTGAATAGAATTGCAAATGAGTTTAATTTTCCTTTCAAAGCAAAAAATGCAGTGGCATATCCTAAAGGTAAGACTTCTAAAGACTTCATTATTGATGATTAGACTTTTTTAAAATAGGTTGAGAAAAATTCTGAATTAATATCGTATAAGAAATTTAGTAAGGTAGTTGCATAACAGCCTTTATAAAGAGAAAATTGCAATAATAAATTTTTTTCTTCATAAGTAAAGTCATTTGTATAAATTAACATAGGCCTTAAATTACCTTTTGAATTTAATTCAGGAAAATGTTTTACTTTGAAATAGTCTAATTTAATACATTCTCTATCGAGAACTTCTTTTTCATAATCATTAAGTGTTTTTGTTTCATAGCCAAGAATCTGCATTATAGGTATACCATTAGTGTTATTGTCATTTGATTTTTTTTCGATAATGGGAAAGTAATGCTCATCAAAATTTGCAAAATATTCATTTTCACATAGGAATATTTGTTTATCTTTTATGAACTGCTCAATTCTCTTATGCAAAATTTCATTAAACAAATAGGCTTGATATGAGTGGACAAACATTAATAGCATTTGTCTTGGCAATTTTCTTAACGCATTTGTGTAGTCTCTTTGATTTTTTGCTAAAAAATCTAATATTCTTCTTTCGTGCTTTAGATATTTTGGGAAATATTGTAAAGCTTTTTTGAAGTCTTGCTCTTCTAATAATCTTATTCTTGCAAATTTTGCATCTTCTATATTGTCTATAGGATTTCCGCATAAGAATTCCAATATAGCTTCTTTCAACTTATTTTGAATTATTAATTTTCCTACTATGTGGGAGTTATATCTGTTGCCAAATCTTTGTTCTCCAAAAAAATTTGGGAAAATTTTAAAATTAGAAAACAGACTTAGTTGATCTAAATTAAAATCATAATTATATTCTAACTTAATTTTAAATCTATTACCTAGTAATTCACCTAACTCTAATTTTTTTGAGGAGTAATAGCAGCCATTAATTTTTATGTCTTTAAGATTGCTTGCTGCTTTTAATAGTTCTTCTTTTTGTATTTTGTATATTGAGCATAGTTGTGTGGTTATTGCTTTTCTATCTTTTGTTCCAGCAAAGGAAAATCTTTTATATGAGACTTTTAGTTTTTTTGCAAGAGCTTTTAGTGCAGAAGTAGTTTCCCAATTCTTTTTTTGAAGGATAAAGTATAAATAATCTTGATTTGTTGGAGAATTCTTATTCTCAAAATGAAATATTTTATCTAATTCCAAAATGGTTCCATCATTTGTTATTTCTTCAACTACAAAATCTTCAAAATTAGATTTTATTTTGTTTTTTTTTCTATGTGAAATTAGACGATTGTAATTATTGAGAAAATTTTCATAGGCGTTATCCAAATTTTTTGGGCTTTTTAGATTATAACTCAAATCTTTCATGCCATAAATGCACATTTTTATTTTATTCTTTCTAAAATATTGAGAAAAGCATCTCCTAATTTAGGTAGTCGTTCTCTTGTTTTTAGTTTAGTGGT
>JAVZJF010000151.1:0-3001 GCA_038870935.1 Candidatus Anstonellales archaeon
ACAAAAACTTCGCTTGGATTTGAAAATTTTGACTTTTCAGTTTCTGCTGGTAAGTTTTTTTGCTCTTCTGTTACATTTTGTTGTTTTTCTAACTCAGTTAATCTTTTTACCTTTAATCTGCTCTTAGCAACTATAACTTTCTTTTTGGTTTCATTTTTGTTGTCTTTACTCTTTTTGACTTTCTCTTCTGCCTTCATCTCTTTTCTTATAGCATTTACCCACTTCCTCAAATTGATTAATGATAAAAATTTGTGAGAATTAGTAGTTTGTACAATAACATTTTTCAATTGAAGTAATCCTTTTTTGTTCATCGCATACCCTTTTCTTAACTCATTTTTTATTACTTCTTTTACCATGTCATCCATTTAACCACTCTCAACAACCCAATAGGCATTAAAAGAATATTAACACGAATATATCAAATTAATTAATGATTTTTGAGATTTAAATATTAATCAGTTTATGTTGTTGTGAATTAACTAGTATGAAAAAGTAAAAAAGACTATTGTAATAAGAACAACCGTTAATTGAAGAATTAATAAGAACGCTACCAATCTCTTTTCACTCATAGGCCCCAAATAGGTTAAAATAAGATCAACTAATCCTCGTATCCTATTGGTTTCTGGATACAACTTTCCGTCTTTGTAAATGCAAAAAGACTTAGGAAATCCATTTAATAATTTTATGAAGAAGTCAATGTAATATAAAACCATCATTATTGCACCAGCACTTTCAAAATTTGCCACAATTACTGATGAAGCAATAACACTACCATAAACAAGAGTACCTGTGTCTCCGGGGAATATCTTTGCCGGATATTTGTTATACAAAAAGAAGGCTAATGAAGAAAAAAATGCTATTCCTGTAATTAAAAATAAAATCAAATTACCCTTTATGATTCCTAAAACCATCAAACCAAAGTAGATAATTATTGCCAAACCTGTTTCTAAACCATTAAAACCTGCTAACATATTAGTGAGATTTGAGCATACAGTTATTGCTAAAGGAATTAAAAGAATTACATATAATATTCCAAAATCTATGCTTCCTACAAAAGGAATAGTTATTGTGGTTTCACCAACTGCCATTAAGGCAACTAATGGAGCAGATATGAACATTGGCAAAATCGCTTTAAGCCATTGAGGCAATACATAAATGTCATCAACTATTCCTATTAAACCTGCAATTGTTATTACTAAAACGATTGCTGTTATTGCTTTTTCGTCAAAGATATCATAAACAAACGTGTCAAAAAAAATGGCAGTCATAAAGCCTGCTAATAACCCGCCAATAACTGCAAATCCCCCCATCTCAGGTATAACTGGCTTATCTTCCTTATGAACATCTATCCCTGTTATTTTAGAATTTTTGCCTCTTCTACTAATAAACCAAGAAATAAAATGTGACATGAAAAAAGATAAAATAAAAAACAACAGAAATGATAGAACTAATTGAAAGTTATTCATACTTAGATTATCATAATAGATATTATACATCGTTATTCACTAATATTCTTTTTTCTCCTCATCATCATTAGATGAATTTTCCTTAGAAATACCTTCTCCACGTGCTAATCTAACATGACTCTCTGCTAACTTGTACCCATCTGCTAAAGTAGCTAAAAGATTCAATTCTTGACATAAAACCGCAGCACAAATGATCTCTGCCAACCTCTTTTTCTTTTCTCCTACTTTACCATCTAAACAATCTAAAATCGCCAAACATTCTTTAGCAGTATGATAAACTGTTCCTCCCCCTATTGTTCCTACCTCAATATTTGGCATAGATACTGAAATTTTAAGACATTTCTTACACTCGTCATTCTCATTTGAACTTGTGCTACATATTGGAAATTGCTCTTCCTTACAATCAATAGCTTCACAATAAACAATAGCTGTAGAACTTTCAACGATTTGAGCAGCATCTTGGCCAGTAGCTAAAAAAATTCCAGCAACTGTATTCGCAGCGTTGGCATTGAAACCTGTCAAAGTACCAGAAAGCTCAGAACCTAAATGGTTTTTTATACTGTTTATTTTTACTATTGCGTCTACTGAAACTGATTCTCCAAAAACTTTTTTTAATATTCCCTCTGGAATAACACATTCTGCTTCAACAGAAACTCCTCTGCCCATTAACATGTTTATGTGATTACTTTTCTTGTCAGTACAAAGATTGCCTGATAAAGCTATTAACTTTATTCCATCAAATAAACCTTTCAAATTTTTTATGACTATTGCAGAATATTTAGTTGCTGAGTTCATGCCCATAGCTTCGCTGGTGTCAAATTCTAATCTAATCCACACAAAGCGATTTAATGAAAATGCTTTCATACCAATTAATTTTGAATGCTTTGATTCTTTACTAACACTCTCTTCTAAAACCTCAAAAATTCTTTTATTGTTGTTAATATTTTCTACTAGTTCTTTTGCTTTTTCCAAACTTGGACATTCAACTACAGGAGCTCGAGTCATAAAACTTGATTTAACTATTGTCTTTATACCTCGTGCCAAGTTGGTCGCTTTAATCCCTCTTTGCAAACCGGCTATTAAAGCAGCTTCATTGGTAGCAATAGGAATATAATAATTGCCATTCGCAAATTCACCATTAATTAAAATAGGTCCTGCGATCCCCAATGGAATGATTGCACTACCTATGGCCTGCTCGATTTGAACTATTTTTTTTTCAGAATTAGCAAACACTTCATTGTGCTTTGCTATTGCTTTTAATTCTTTATTTGTTTTTGCTTCAACTATTTTTCTTCTTACTTCGTTTGCTAAAAAAACTGCCTTTTCAAAATCATTTATTTCCTTAAAAATTTCATTATCAACAGAATAAATTTTTAACTTACCTGATTCTACAAGCTTAAAGTATTTATATATCAAATCTTTTTCCTTCTCTATATCTGCCATGACTTTCTTATTATATCGATTCTCTTAAATACCTTTTTTTAGAAGGATAAGATAAAGAGAATAAATTTAAAAAAAGTTCTAATCATTTATTA
>JAVZJF010000152.1:0-2983 GCA_038870935.1 Candidatus Anstonellales archaeon
TATATATTCACTTGCACTAATATTTCCTTCGTTATCAAATAATACAGCCTTGTTTCCGGTTGTTCCCAAATCATGAACAAGAATATACTCTTTATTACTCATCTACAACCTTCCCCCCTTTTAAATCACATAGTTTATTAATCACAATTATACATAATTTACTTATTGCTTATAAATTTTTACTTAAACAAACATTAAAAAAATTTAAATATAATAATTTATAAATTAAAATAGGTGAAGAAATATGAATTTTGAAGGAATTATTCCTCCATTAGTAACACCTTTTAACGAGAATGGGGCATTAAATGAAGAAGGTTTAAAGACACTTGTAAATTTTTTGATTGAGAAAGGCGTAGGCGGCTTTTTTATTTGTGGGACATATGGTACTGGTCCTGCAATGACTGTTTTAGAGAGGAAAAAGACTGCTGAAGCTGTTTTAGATTCAGCTCAAAGCAAAGCAAAGGTTATTGTACATGTAGGGTCATCTAATGTTGATACTGTGTTAGAACTTGCTAAACATGCTGAAGAAATTGGTGCGGACGCAGTCGCTACTGTTCCACCTTTCTACTACACTTATGATGATGATACTATTATAGATTTTTTCAGACTCTTAACATCAAAAGTAAGTATACCCGTATTTGTTTACAATAATCCTGCTAGAAGTGGCAATCCTATAAAGCCATTAGTTTTACGCAAGCTCGCAGATGTTGGTGTCGCGGGAATAAAAGATAGTTGTTTCGACTTAGTAAGATTCTATGAATTTATAAACATTGTTGACAAAAAAGATTTTGAGTTTATAATTGGTACAGAGGCATTTCTTGTTCCAGCATATCTAGTTGGTTCGAGAGCATGTATTTCTGGTCTTTCCAACGTCTTTCCAGAGATAAATGTTAAAGCATTTAACCTATTAAAGGAAGGAAACTACGTTGAAGCCGCAAAGGTTCAACTTGAAATAATAAAGTTAAGAGATATTATGCATCTTTTTCCAGCATATCCAGCAATTTTTGAAGTATTAAGATTAAGGGGAGTAGACGTAGGTTTTGCAAGATATCCTTTTAGAAGACTAACAAAAGATGAAATCCAAAGATTGGAAGAAATTTTAAGAAAATTTAACATTTTATAAGTACTATATCATTTTATTTTAAATTCAAAAATTCAATATATTACCCTATAAAAATCTTTAGCCTGAGATTTTCATTTTGTAAAACTTCTTTGTTTACTATTGTTTCTGGAACTCTACATTCAAGTAGAGCTTTTATTGCATTAAATATAGAGTAATCCATTCCTCTAAGTGCTTCAAATGTATAAGCACCTATATGGGGAGTAACAATAACATTATCATATTTAAGTATTGGATGATCTTTACTGATAGGCTCATTCTCAATGACATCTAATGCAACAGCACTTAATGTACCATTATCTATAGCCCGCAATAGTGCTTCTGTTTCAATTAGTGCGCCCCTTGCAGTGTTAACTAAAATTGCACCCTTTTTAATTTTTTTAAATGTATAATCATTTAGCATATGATAAGTTTCCTTGGTTAATGCAGTATGTAATGTGATTATATCTGAATTCTGTAGAAGTGTATCTAAATTTACTAATTCAACATTCAAATCTTTAACTTTATCTTCAGTAATATATGGGTCATAAGCGATAACCTTTACATTAAAAGCTTTAGATAGAATTTCTGCAACTCTACTACCAATATTCCCAACGCCTATAATCCCAATAGTTTTTCCTGTTAATTCCGAACCTATATATTTTATTCTTTCCTCCCACTTACCTTCTTTAACTTTATTAACTGACTGAAAAACATATCTTAATGCATCTAAAATTAATGCTATTGTAAGCATTGCAACAGCTTCGCGCTCAACTGGGCCAGGAACCCTCGTTATAATAACACCATTTTTGGTGGCAGAATTTAAGTCTATGTTATCAACACCAATACCGTGAACTAATATTGCTATAACATCTTTGTTCTTTTCAAAGAATTCATTCGTATAATGTGGGTTCGAAGATGCTACTATAAAGTTTGCACCCTTAAGTTTTTCTGCTAATTCATAACCGTCAATATCTCTCTGAACACTTACTTTACTTATTTCACAAAGTTTTTCCAATTCATCTATCACAGTAGTGAATTTTCCAAATGTTCCAGAATTTACTACAAACAATTTTATTTTTTTCAACTTTATCGGTTTTGCTAAATATAATCATATACTTAAGTTTTATGAAATTAAATGAATCAATTATAGTGTTTCTTAAAAAATTATTTTGTCTTTCCCTTCTATATTTTTTGTTTAATCATATTTTTAGCCCTTCTTCTAACTTTTGCAAATTTCTTAAAATGTTTTCCTTTGAGCATAAATTATGCGATGTCGCATAACTTTATTTTCAACAGTTTCTGTTAGTTTTAGGCATGCAAACATGACAAACCAAGTTCATATCACTAATTAGATTTAATAATTTTTTAGAAAGATCATGATTAAATTAATTAATCTTTCAAACGAATATATGATTTACAATGGGTATCGAATAATAAAAACTTCAACATACATTACACTTTTAGAGATAAATTATGCTCTAAACCTCCTCCGTTTGGGATATAAACAGACGTTGAAGAAATCTTATCTAAAAATAAGAATTATAATTGTATACTTAATACTGTATTTAATTTAAGTTCTATATATTTTATTTTTCTATTATTTCTATTATATTTCCTTCAAGGTCTTTAAAATAAGCGATCCGCCATCCAGCGCTAGTAATTCTCTCACCAAATATTATTACACCTTTTGTCTTAAGATACAATGAAAAATTGGTAAAATTATCGACTTCAATAGCAATATGACTATATCCCGGATCTTCTAATGTCCTTTCTTTTCTATCATTTGTTGTAGGAAGAAGTTCTATATAAAAGCCATTTTCATTTCCAAGAAAATAAACTGGAGGTTTACCTAGTCGGTCCAATTTTCTTATAACCTTTAAT
>JAVZJF010000153.1:0-2956 GCA_038870935.1 Candidatus Anstonellales archaeon
GTTCAATCTGAGCAAGGAGAAAAGCTAAACGTTTCTTCAATTGAAATAGTTTTAGCAAAGAAATAATCAGTTTTCAGGGCTTTAGTTTTTTGCCCTTTATCCTATTTCTTTATAAATTGGTTTTATAATATAATTTTTATGAAAGCAGCTGAATTACCAATAAATGTGATAGTAATTGTTGTTTTATGCCTAATAGTTCTTTTAGCAATTTTAGCTTTATTTACTGGAGTTTGGAGGCCTTCAAGCAGTAGTTTAAATTTAGAGACTGCAAAAAATAATGCTTGTCAAATGCTTATATCAACTAACGGCTGTAATGTTCCGGAGTCTACCAAAACAATAGTTATAAAAGATTTTGATGCAAATAAAGATGAAAAAATAGGTGAAGAAAATAGCAACACAAATGGTTGCGGCTCAGACGTTACAGGTGATAATTTATTTATGTTGTGTAAATGTTGGTATTCAATTACAGGAGCTAATGATGCTGAAATTGATTATAATTGCAAAACAAGAGTATGCAATTGTGATTAAAAATGAGAGGAATAACTGCAATAAATGCAATAATAATTCTGTCTTAGGCGTTATAGCACTTTTAGCAATTCTTGGTTTATTTATGGGGGTTTGGACTCCTGCTAAAGGTGGAACAAGCTTACAAGCTGCAACGCAGGCAACTTGCGCTAAAATTAATCCAATATATTGCAAAGAACCTTGTATTGCAGCTAGAATGCCTGTATACGATTTTGATGCAAATAAAAATGGAATATTAAATGAACATGCAAAAGATAATTCTGGACTTGTAGCACATAATCAAGATAATTTCGTACAACTATGTTATAATTATTATGGTGTTCCAGACAATTGGGGTATAGCAAGTAATGTAAAAAGATGTTTAGTTGATGTTTGCGGTTGTCCAAATTATAATGTAATTTGCCCATAAATTTTAAAGATTTAATTTCACTAACTAGCTTGAAAAGTAGATAGAAGTCTCGTCACTTTCTTTGATTCATTTTTAAAGAATATGTAAAGTTAGTGATTATATTAAATCACAACAATATCATTAGTGAATAAATTGAAGATTTATATATTATAGCAAATATATCAATTTCTAATGGGCTGGTAGATCAGTGGAAGATCGCATGCTTTGCAAGCATGAGGTCGAGGGTTCGAATCCCTCCCAGTCCACTTAAGCAAATCCGGCTCTATAAGCCCATTTATATCTTTTTAAAGAATTTTCACTTAAACCAAGTTCACAACCAGGATTTCCTATACCAACGCATTTAATATCTCCTGTAATAGAATAAGCTTTTCCTAATCTTTCGTATTTGCTTTTCATAAATGGACAATCTGAATTACTTAAAGCATATTCACAAGGTATTTTTCCCATAACATCACGTATTAAATTATTAGTTTCACGACTATATAAATATTACTATTTAGAAGTGGTAAATGTAGTAAAGATGTTTTATGAATTAAGGAGGTGATCCAGCCGCACCTTCCAGTACGGCTACCTTGTTATGACTTAGCCCCACTCGCAAAGTTTTGGCTCGATTTAGTTAACGCCAAACCTCGCCAAAACTTTACTCGCATGGCTTGACAGGCGGTTTGCACGGGACAGTAGCGATTAATGACGACTTAAAACAAACATTAATAGCTTATTTTTTTCTATACCTTTATGTTTTCCTCGAACTGCTTTTACACCTTTAATAAATCCTATTTCTTTTGCAAACTTAGCAATTTCACTTCTTTTTCTTATATAAATTAATCCTCTACCTCTTACTTTAGCTTCAATATTGACCTTATCAAGTAATTCTAAAAATTGTTCACATAATATTGGGTGACATATTCTTACTATCACTTCATCGTTTCTTACATCACTCCCGACTACAACTCCACCTTCACAAGTAAAGTAAATTCTTAATATTTCTTTTAATTTTTCTAAAGGTAATGAAAATATTTCAGAGGGAAATGTTGTTACTGAATAAATTTCTCTCCTACTCTCTTTAAATGAGCGTCTTCTGAAATTCTTGCATTTTTCAATTAATATTTTAGCTAACTTTGCTGAATATATTACCTGATTCTTGCTATCTTTTATTTTGACTTTGTAACCTTGGGATTCTGCTAAGTTTTTAAATAATTGTTTTAGCTCTTCTGAAGTATTTGTAAATTTTATTGTTCTTAGATTTACTGAACCTTCTCCTAACAGCAGTGTTATTAACTTTAGTAATTCAAAGTTCATACTAATTATATGTGTGTGCATTATTTTAAATTATCGCCACTTGTCCCTGTGTGCTTCTCCAACAGTTAGAACTAACTAACTGTTTAAAGAGCAGGGACGTATTCAGCGAACGAGTTCACGAACTTTTCAGTTAGTTTTTGATAAAACTTTTTCTGAAAAAGTTTTTATGACGTTCGCTTACTAGGAATTCCGGCTTCATGAGGGTGAGTTACAACCCTCAATCTGAACTGGGGTTGGGTTTAGGTGATTGGCTTCGCCTTTCGGCGTTGCAACACATTGTCCCAACCATTGTAGGCCGCGTGTAGCCAAGGGTATCCGGGCCATACGGACTACGGCCAGTTAGAGAACAGTACTCAGTTTTTGAAAGTCATAAAAATATTATCATATGGTCCTTTCAATTCCTCTTCAATAAAATCATTTAATTTCAAAGAGGTTTTAACTAGTGCCCAAATTTTCTTTTTTGGAAAATAAAACTTTATTTTATAACCTTGATAAGCAAGCTTTTGAATTTGTTCTTTGTTCTCTCTTTTTGATGTCGATGTTATTTCTTTACATTCAATTACCAAATTTTTTTCAGGTAGATAAAAATCCACAATTAAATTTTCTTTAAGAGGATAATTTACAAAAGACTTAATTTTTTTAAGTTTCAATTTTTCCTCCAAAAATTTTTCTTGCGATGTTCTTCTAAGTTTTAAACTTTCTATAGCGCCTTTTCTTCTTGCT
>JAVZJF010000154.1:0-2940 GCA_038870935.1 Candidatus Anstonellales archaeon
ATTTTAAAATCAAGTGGATCGATAATTTTTTTGCTAATTCATTGTTAAATTAACACTTTTTTCGAAAAATTCTGCTAAATGCATAACTTTTATATTTAATCCTTTTTTAATAATGCCGCTTTTTATCTGCATAATACATCCAGGACAATCTGTCAATACTATATCAGCTTGCGTAGCAACTATATTTTCTATTTTTTTATCTAAGATGGCGTCAGAAATGTTGGGGTAACTTACTGAAAATGAACCACCAAATCCACAACAGGAATCTGGTTCTTTCATAGGGATAAAATTATCACTGAAAATTTCTTTCAGTATAGACTCAGCAGAAAAACCCATTCCTCTGTTTTGGTGACATGGTAAATGATATGTTACCTTGATACCATTTTTTAAAACTAATTTTATATTGTTTTTATCTAAAAACATGCTTAAAGATTGCACTTTTGGAAGAGTATTTGATAGTTTTTTAAACTCATTGATATTATTTGATAGGTAATGGGCAAAATCCTCTTTAATTGTAGAGCCGCAGGTTGGGCATAAGGTTAAGAAAGCATCATAATTTTCGGATTCTTTCATATTTTTTATATTATTTAATATGATTTTTTTAGCGCTATTTGCATCTCCCGCATGTATAGCCGGCAACCCACAGCAAACAGCTTTTTCTGGTATATCTACCATAATACCAATCTTTTCCAAAAGTTTGACCAAAGAAATGCCTATATCAGGGTAAAAATATTCAATTGCGCATCCTGGGTAAAAAAATACCTTTTTATGACATTTTGTGTTGTACTTATGGTATTGTTTGTATAATTCACTGAATGTTTTTGATGATATTATTGGCAAAATGTGTGTGGATTCTTTGTCTGAAGATAACCATTTTAACTTGTTAACTAAATATGCATTATCCTTTTGGATGGGCTTTTGCACTATGCTGCCGACCTTCATTAGTGTTTTAAAAGTGTCAGGGTGCCCAAGTATAGATGAATAGATAATTTTATTAACAGAATTCGCTTGATGTTTTTCGGTTAATCCAATATTTAGGTCCGATATTAATTTTTGAATATCTATTCCTGCAGGGCAAATAGCTGAGCAAGCTTTGCATCCTATACAAAGCTTAAGTAAACTTTCCCCTTTTGTTTCGTTGCCGTACAGGACAGTATTTATAAGACCTATAGGACCTGTGTATATGTCTCCAAATACATGACCCCCTAAGACTCCATATACCGGGCATACATTGGCACAAGAGCCGCATCTAATGCATTTTAAGGCTTCATTGGCAATAGAGTTATTAGACAAAGCCAGTCTTCCGTTATCCAAGAAAACATAGTGGGTTTCTTTATAGTGTGTTGTATTGACCAATGAAGGATATCGTCCTTTAATCCATGTTACGTAAGTAGCCATTATTTGACCTGCAGCGTTTTTCGGTAGCACCCTTGCTATCTTAAAAGCTTGGTCAAAATCTTCTACAAGTTTATCATATCCAAGAAGCACTACATGGACAGGTGGAATAGTGGTAGTAAGTTCGGCATTGCCCTCATTTGTAAATATTGCAATTGTACCTGTTTCAGCCACTGCTATATTTGCTCCAGTAATGCCGACTTTTGCCTTAAAAAAATATTCTCTCAAATATTTTCTGGCAATTTTAACCATTCTTTCTATGTCATTATCATCAATATTTTCTCCTGTGTATTGATGAAATAGCTCAGCTACCTGTTTTCTGTTTTTATGAATGGCAGGAGCCACCATATGAGAAGGCCTTTCATTGGCAAGTTGAAGTATCCATTCACCTAGGTCTGTTTCAATAGGATGTACACCATTTTGTTCAAGGTACTTATTTAGCTGTATTTCTTCAGCAGTCATTGACTTAGTTTTTACAACATATTCAGCACTATATGATTTGCAAATGGAAGTTATATACTTACAAGCATCAGCAGCATCTTTTGCTTGATATACGAAAGAGCCTCCTTTTTCTACATTCTCTTTAAATTTAAAAAAAAGTTCAAGACGACTTTCTTTGTTAAATTCTTTTATCTTATTTATTTCCATTCTCATATCATTAAAATTTAAACCTTCATACACTTTATTATAAGAGTTTTTAATATTATAAGAGAATGTGCTTAAATTTTTGCGGAGCGTGGGGTCAGCTAATGCTTTTTTTATATCCTTCTTTAGGTTATTGTGATTTTTAATTAAATTAAATTTCATTTCATTGTTTTTCCTATTTATCTGATATAATGATTATATTAACCTTCAAAGGACCGTGTACTCCCATAGCCAATACAAGCTCGATGTCTGCAGTTCTGCTTGCTCCTGTTACAAATGTTATGTAAGCCGCATTTTCTTGAGTCGTTTCACGCATAAACTCCTTCATATCTTCTAACCTATCAACGATTTTTGATTTAAAAACAACAATATCCAACTCTTCTGATAAAGATGTGGCTCTCCTTAATAACTCATCTTTGCTGTTTATTACTACACTTCCTGTTTCAGCAATGGCGTAACTTGCTTCAATAATGGCTCTTTTAATGCCTTTTTCATCAATAATTAATTCTTTTAATTTTTTGAAGCTCGGTAAATTAATGTATTCATAATCGTCACTTAGCAAGTTTATAAACTCGTTTTTGTTTATAATTGTATTAGTATTACCCACTAGTTCTGAGTAATATACAAACTTGTTAATCATATTGTAATTCAAGTTATCCATTTTTAAAAATTTTAGTGTAAAAATTTTTTTAACGTTGTTTTACATTTTATAGTTTACCAATAAATTGTTAACTTTTCAAGTAGCTATATCGATAATTAAATTATGACTTGTAATTTTTTTGTGGAATTTATAAAATCTCGTCATACAGGCAAATTAAATGTAACTTTTTTATAAGATTATTAAAGCAAGTAATTTTTCAACCTTTATACTTACGAATGTACACAGACTATAACTGTTCT
>JAVZJF010000155.1:0-2934 GCA_038870935.1 Candidatus Anstonellales archaeon
AAAGCAACCATTATAATAACTTGTAATGTTGGTATGAAAATTGTTGTGGCAAGAGTAAGAAATGTCATGTACATCAAACTTTTACCATGTGCAGGATTATTTGGAGCAATTACAAAACTATCGATTTTATCGATACATTGTACTAAAGGCAAATAAGGATCATTGTTATAGGTTATCCCAAATTCATTTACTATGGGAAACCACAGTATTGCTGAGAAAGTAGTAAGCAATGGATAAAACACATACATTACCAATAACAATGCCAATAGAGAGCTACCAAATAATCTAGTACCTGGCAATGATCGCAAAACAATAGCAAAAGGCAGAAGAAAATCTAAAAACCCATATTGAATGAATAACAATAGTTTCATCTGTGTCAAAACTGAAAAAACGCTTGCTACCAAGGTATTAATTTTCATCATGTAAATCTTAGTTTCTACAAAGGTGCCCATGAAAGGCCTATAATTCATTCCTACTCCTCCAACCAAACACAAAACAGCTGTTAATCCTTGTTCTCTACATTTCCATTTATTGATGCTTGAACTATAGATTGATTTTGCCATAGCGTTTCTGCTATCCATTATTTCTTTATGCACAATTAATTTGGCCCAGCTCAAGTAATACATAGAAAAATTGTAGATATTATTAGATGAGGGATTTAAAGTACCTATTGCAATTGGTGTTTTTGGTGAAGGATTGAGAGAATTTAATCCAGAGTCAAATGCCTCAAGAAGTTCTGTTACTTTTATCGCACACACTAAATTAAGTATGAAAATAATAACTATTATTAGTACAAAAGTTGAAATAATAGAAACAAATGTCATGTTTGCTGTAGCTTTTAATCTTTCATCATTTAATAGCATTGCAATAAAGTACATTATAACAGCTATAGATAATGAAAGCAAATTGCCTATAACTATGAGACCAGCATGATTGTAAATTGCTTCTGCACTACACAGCATTTTATTACCCTATTCTGTTATTTGCTTTTTATACCCTATGTTATTCTTTCTAATCTGAATACTTCAATATCAATCCCAATCATTCTTGAAATTGAATGAATAGAGCCAAAAGTAATCAAAAAAGTAAAAGCTGGCATTAACATGTAAAAGAAATAAATTTCAAACAACAAAGGCTCATATACTTGAATTGTAACAAATTTAGATACATCATTAACCTTTCCAGATAATGAATAATCCCTTGGTTCACAAGAATAGCCTCTCAAAGAGTCAAATTCTTGATAAGATAATATATACGAAAAGTTATTTGTGTTTAAACCACAGAAAACTTTCATCTGATTTAAAGGAGGAATATTAGGATTAGCATTTCCTACATATTCGGTATTCGCAACAGCTTGTTTGACTTCATTATAAATTATATTATAACCAATAATAGTCAATGGCATTATTAAGCTAAATCCAATAAAAATTGCTATTAATGCGTTTCCTGCACCTCTTGTAAACGAAAATGTTCTTGCTATAATTCCGCTAAGGAAAATTAGTAAACCATTTCGCTTAAAGAATTCCATTATGCCTATTAAAGTTGATAGTAACCAACTATTCATTGTAATTGTTGAATGCAATATATCCAAAGTACTTAAAGGTATTGAATAAATAGAACAAACATTGATCATATACCCTACGCCTAGGAAAGAGCAATAAAGAGATTTAGAAGATTCAAGACCTAATTTTCTTACAAGAGTATAAATCATTTCACTTAATCTTATACTATTGTTTAAATTCATCTGAAGCATTAAAGAAGCATAAGAATCAATGTGCTCAAATTTAACAGAAGAAGCCATTGGATAAAATGTTTTAATGAATGCATTTGATACTGCATTAAGATAAATTGCTGAAATTCCATAAATAATTATTATTAAAGCAGTAACGATAATACTTTTAGCTTCTTCTTTAACGTATATTTCTAATTTTATGTTATTTGTTAACTTTGCAGCCATAAAGACTACTGCAACTATAAAAATAGATGCCAATAAACCAACTAAACCTATTTTAGAAGCATTCAAATAAGAGTCTTGCGCATAGTTTAATTGAATAAAGAAAATCAAGAACGTTAATATTACAAAAATTTTATGCACATTACAAATTTGCATCATATTATCTTCCCTAAACCAGGTATTTCAATATCGCCTCCTAAGAATGAAGACATTGCCCTTATGCCTGAAACTAATAACATGATTATAAATAAAGGTAAGATAAAAGCAGGGATATAAGCAATACTCAAAGCGCCTATATCAACAGGTACGTTTGTATTTGCTAAGATCTGGCTCAACTGATTATCTATAACTGAATTTGGATCATAAGCATTAGAAAATTGAGCATCTCCACACAGTTCATTACAATTAGTTCTTAATGGTGGTATTGTTGTACAAGAAATATCACAATTTGTGTAACATTGTTCGCATTCATCTAAAATTGTAATTTCTTTAGATTGATATATACTACAGAACGATAGCAAACCTCTTGCGGTCTCTGCATTATTAAAGCAATAATCAGGGCACTTCTCTTCATATCCTTGCTCTTTCGTAATACAATCTAATGAGCAGCCCAAACATTTACCAACATATTTATAAGTTTTATCAAAGGGTGCTATTATATTATCTCCTGCGCTAACTTTACATGAATCTGAGCAATATTTTTGGTCACATAAGACAGTCATTCCTTCAACACATACAAATGTTAAATCTTGATTTTGTTGCTTATCAAAATCCTTGACTCTACAGATTGCAGGGCATTGATTACAATTTTCAACTGCCAACTTAACTGCAGTTTTTTGTTGATCGTTTAAACCAGAGCTATCTAGATTATCATATAAATTTTTAAGACTTTGAATAATCTTTGTCCAGTTTTCAGAATTATCAGGAAAAGTCATTAGTACATCTACTCCTGTTCTGCTTCTTAATAAGTCTTGAATAAT
>JAVZJF010000156.1:0-2927 GCA_038870935.1 Candidatus Anstonellales archaeon
TTACAATTTAAAGGACTATGATTCAGCAATTGAGGATTACACAAAAGCCATTGAATTGGATCCAAGTAATCCCATATTATATAATAATAGAGGGGATGCTTTCTATTTAAAAGAGGATTTCAAAAATGCGATAGTGGACTATTCTAAGGCACTGACTTTAAACAACAAATACATGAAAGCTTATTATAATAGAGGATTAGCCTATGCGTGTTCTGAAGAATATGAAAAAGCAATTGAAGATTTCACGAATGCAATAGAATTAGCGCCAACATTTGCACAAACATATCATTTAAGAGGGATGTGTTATGAGTATTTGAAGCAGTATGACAAAGCGAAAGAAGATTTTCAGAAAGCATTGGAGCACAATCCTGATTTGGAAGAGGCAAAAGAAAGATTACAATATGTTGAGCAAGCATTACAGAATCCAGAAGCACTAACTTCTTCTGGAGGTACTGAGGGTCAGAACCAAGGAATAAATGCGATTAAGTTTTTGAAAAAGCCAAATATGACATTTAAAGACGTAGCAGGCATGGAGAAATTAAAAGAAGAGATAAGAGAAGCGATAGTATATCCATTGATGAATCCCGAATTAGCAAGGGCATATGGTAAGAAGGCAGGAGGAGGTATTTTATTGTATGGTCCTCCTGGTTGTGGAAAAACATTTATAGTGAAAGGAGCTGCAGGAGAATGTAATGCCAATTTCATTAATGCTAAAATTTCTGATTTGTTAGACATGTATGTTGGTAATACAGAAAAGAACATACACAATTTATTTGAGACTGCGAGAAAGAATTCTCCGTGCATTGTTTTCATTGACGAAATTGAAGGTATTGGAGGAAGGAGAGAAGAATTAGGAGGCCAACAGCAATATTTAAAAATGGCTATTAATCAATTGCTTTACGAGATGGATGGTTTAGAAGCCAATAATGAAAACGTCTTGACTATAGCAGCTACCAACGCTCCTTGGGATGTTGATCCGGCTTTAAGAAGATCAGGAAGGTTTTCTAAACTTATTTATGTTCCTGAGCCAGATTTCAAATCAAGGATTCAGATATTACAGATGCATTGTAAAGGTAGGCCCATAGAAACAAAGAACCCTTTCACAAAGGTTGATTTCAACAGATTAGCTATCTGCACAATAGGTTATTCTTCTTCTGATTTGAAAACGATCGTTGAAGATGCAGCATCTATTCCATGGAAAGAGGCGTTTAAGACAGGTAAGATGAGAACTATTCAAATGAAGGATTTTATTCAAGCTATAAAGAAGAGAAAGAGTTCATTACCTCCATGGTATCAACAAGCAAAAAAGCAGATAGGAAAACAGGAAGAGATCTCATATATTGATGGCAAAGAACATAAAACTGTTAAAGAATCAAAAATGGGTCCTGCGGAGAGAGAAGTATTTCAAGATTTGATAAAAGTAATTGAAAGAAATAACAAATGGTATTACAAATGGTTCAAAGAAGGTTTCAGAAGATTTTTCTTGTACTTCCCATTTGCTCCTCCTTGGTGTCCTTGGTAATTATAAGAATTAACTTAAATGTTCGTTTCAAAAACTAAATAAAGTTTTTATTAGGAGTTAGCATAAATTAATTGTGGAGACGAAAGAAAAAACTTTGAATTTAGCTTTAATGTTATATTTCTTTGTTTTACTCACAGGCTTATTTCTTTTAAAGCCCATGAACATATTAACCGCTATAGAGCCAAAGTTAATGACTTATGAAGAGATAGAGAATATTGCCAATACGTTAGTTTTAGCAGGTATAATATTTGTACCTTTATTATCAGGCATTTCTGCGAGTTCAATAATTTTAGCATTTTATGAGTTCTTGAAATTGAATTGTGGTAGTTGGAAACATTTATTAAGGTTATTTATTCCAAAAGAAAAACTTAATAGTCTAAGAGACATAGGAACTTTTTTAACATCTTTTTTAGCAACTGTTGAGGTACAAGTCTTTATGTTATTTTTGATAGCTTTTACTCTTTTCAGGATTTTTCTAATTTTATCGACTAATTATGGGCAGATGATATTAGGCATATTATATTTATTTGCCATTCCCATTGCTTTTGCCATTCCAATTATTTTAGCTGCAATATTCATAATTTTCATAAAACCAAAAACAGATTTGAACATTTTTGTTTTTTGTTTTATTTATGGGATATTCATTGCAATGATTACGCTTTACTTAAATGAGATGCTACAGAATTTGAGTGACAACAATCTTACGAGCATTATGAAGCCTTTAATAATTTCTCCAATAATCGAGGAATTCATGAAAGGGATTTTAATATTAGTTTTAGCAACAAGAAAAGAATTCAATTCCCTTAAGGATTTTCTATTAGCTTCTTTGTTATTAGGTTTTGGTTTCTCAGCATTTGAAAACTTCTTGTATTTTGTTGCAAAGATTTCTCCATACATATATGGATTAAATTATTGGACAAACTTAATCATCTACAGGTCAATCTTTAATTTGATTGCACATGGACTATTTACATTTTATTTAGCGTATTTTATTTACTTGTTTAAGAACAGGCAGATTGAATTATTTCATGCTTTAGTTTTAGGCTTTTTCTTTGCCATAATTACACATAGCTTATTTAATTTTTCAGCCATGATTGACATCGTAAGCGTAAATACTTATAGAATTCCTTTTTTGTTTTTCAATCCTTTGATAGTTGTTATTTTATTTTTAGTTTTTCTTTGGATAATTTATCATGATTCTAAAAATGACTTAGATGATTTACATGAAAGAAAAAGAAGAAAACAAAGACTTAGAAAAATTTTCTTTATCAGCTACAGATAAAAAAAGATTAGAGGTAAAGCTTTCTGAAAGACTCGTTTTAAGGAACCCTTGTATACTTGCCTCAGGCATTAACGACATATCTGTTTCATTATTTAAGGAAGCAGAGAAATATTTTGTTGGAGC
>JAVZJF010000157.1:0-2922 GCA_038870935.1 Candidatus Anstonellales archaeon
TTAGTGAGGAAAATAGAAAAAGAAGAATATATATTTTCATCGACGAATTTGAAGAAATATTATTGAAACATGTGGAAATTCAAACAAAGTTCCTTTCTGGAATTAAAGAATTAATTAATGGCCAATTGGGGATAATACACAAAGGAGGAGAATTTGAAGGTTGTGTACATATAATAATTGCATGCACACCTTATGCATATAATAGGCTAAAAGAAGATGTAGGTATTAAAGAAATATTTGGTTCTCTGACTTCCAGAGTTGGACCAAATGTCATAGAGTTGCCACAAATACCTAAGAGAGAAGCATTAGACTTCTTAATTAATATACTCAAGTACTGTTATGATGGTAATCTTCCGTCAATTCTTCCTATAAAAAGTTCAGGAATACTTAATGGAATTTGTATAATCTCGCAAAGAAATTTAAGACCTCTAATTCAGCTTTTAATTGATCTCTTAATCTCAGCAGCTATCGATAGTAATCTATATGTTATTGATTACAATATATTTATTAATGTCTTAAAGAAGAAAGAAATCAGTATTTTTGGAGAAACAACAACATGTATCGATAGTGATTTATGGACAAAAATAGAAAATGCATTATACAATATAAAAATTTATGGTAATAAATGTCTCGAACTTTTCAAGTTACTTGCAGGGGAATTAAAACCCTTCTCTATAGAAGAAATAAATAAAAGACTTGGATTACGTGAAGGTGAAGTACACAATTTAGTGGAAATTATAAACCAAGAGTTAAGCAAAATAGGTATCTCAAGGGCAATTTCGAGACTTGAGCCATTAAAAGAGGGTAAAAGTGTAGATGAGCTTATTGATTATTTGAAACCTGCAAGTGGTCAGATAATTTTGCCTAATAGCACAATTCCATTATCTCGCTTTATAGATGAGATAATTCATTATGAGATTGAGGGAAATTATCTTAAGCCAGTAGCAATATTCCCAAAGGAAGATGATGAACTCATTAAAATGTTTGAAACATACGAAGATGTTAGAATTAATGAGGATGCTGCCGAGTTTCTCCATAGAAAAATAAAAGACTTTTTTGATCTTACTTCAAAGAATAGACGATTTATGTTGTCTAAAGAACTTATCTTGCAACTTTATCCTTCTCCGTTAGTAACACAATTAGATTTTATTTCTGAAAGGCCAAAGCGAATGAACTTTTGGCGGGAGGCTCTCAGAAACTTTGAAGATAAGAAGGTAGAATTAAGAGACGGAATTATAGAGGTCATTAATAATTCAGAGAGATTTAAAATAGACAGATTCTCTAATCGGATAACCTTGAAATATACCCCACATCTTGGAGTTGAAAAGGAAATAGAAACTCTAATATATACAAGTACGGTAGGAATTAATATGAATGATATATTAATCATAAAAGAAACTTTGAAAGGAGAAAGAATAGATCTAGTGTTATTATTTTATACAGGACTTATTGATGAAGATGCCAGCAAAGAGCTTAGTAGTATGCCAAAAGTATTACCTATTCACATCAAAACTATAAGAGCGCAACAATTAATTGCATTATCATTAGTTCGACGTATTGATCCAAAAATTATTAATGAAAATTTGTTAAGGGTAAAACTCGATCAAATTTTTCATGAAATTAATTTTGAGAGACTATTTAATACTTGGATGGAGAAGTGCAAGAAAGAAGGGTTCCTCATAGATGATTTAAGTAAAACATTTGGGGAAGATGATAAATCACTTGCACAATCTATGATTTACTATATTGAAACAATAAAAAGGAATTTCACTTTAGAAGATGTTTTCCAAGAAGTGAAAAAACTAAAGAGTTTTAGACTGTATGGTGGTAAAGAAGTGTCATTTGATCCAAAGGATATAGATGCTGATAATTTTGATAAATTTAGGGGTTCTATAGAAAAGTATCATTTTGATCTATTAAAGAATTTGTTCATTAAAGAAAGTGAAAGTATAATTAATATAACTGACAATCCAGTTGAGCAAAAAATTCTCGATCTAATAAAGGCTAATAAAAGAAGTGTTGATTTAATAAAACGTGAATTCATTATCTTTGCTCAAAATAAAGGAATACTTGAACATGTCTACTTACCAATTCTTGAGTCAAAAGGATATATAAAAATTGGAAAAAACGAAGTTTATTTTGTAAGCATGCAAGATCTTTCTCGTGAAGCTATGAGAGCTTTTGAAGACTACAATAAAAAGATAAATGAGAAAAGCCAAGAATGGTGGACTTATGCACATATTTGCATTAGTAAAAAGTATGAAAGCAAAGTTATAATTCTTAATGAATTTAATGAATATATCCACTCCTTAAGAAATAAATATGAGGACTTAGGAATTAGATACGATGAAGATTTAAGCAGGAGATTGATGAAGAAACTAATAGATTTACTCAATTATTACCATAACTCACTTGAGCCCCTTATCGACAAAGCATATTCATACAGTATAGAACTTAGAGAAAGAGTTAGAAAAAACTTCGAAAGCATAGGATCAATTATTAATAATGTTCTGAGCGAGTATAATAGGTACTGTGATAGTCCATACGTATTAGATAATATTGAAGAATATGCCGACATTAAAAAATGGTTTGAGAAATTACAAGAAATATTCGATAAAGAATATTCACAAGAAGAGATCAAAGAAGGGGTTCGTATACTTGACACGCAATTCAAAGCAAAAGAAAAACATGAAGGCCGACCACGCTACTTTTTCTTCGAAACTCCTGAAAAGGAAGCCAGCTTCTTTAATTATAAAATTTACGATTTAGAGAAGAAAATAGAAGATTTCGAGAATAGATGTTCTGAAATTAAGAGAGTGTGTGATGAAATAACATCTTTGGAAAATGAGATAACAAAAATTAGTGCTAAAATTAAAAGCAAAATTATCACATTAAATGTACCAGAGAAATATTGTTTATCTA
>JAVZJF010000158.1:0-2905 GCA_038870935.1 Candidatus Anstonellales archaeon
ATGGAAGACATCGCAATAAGATTAGAAAAGGTTTATGAAGAAGCCATTAAGGAAAGTGAATAGAATGATGATTAGGTGCTCTTAATGAAGAGTAATTTGTCTGTGCATATGTTCGGATAAGCTTTAGAGATATGTTCACATACATATTTGCTTTCTAACTTTTGAAACTTTTCTTCAAGTCTACTTTAGGTATATGCATTTGGTAAGCCTTTAGTAGTTTCTAAGACTGATGAATTAAATAACTTAGTAATGAACGAAGAAACAAGACTAATGTTTGATATTGGAAGGATTGACAATTATAAAAGAACATTTTGTATCAATTAAACAATAACTGTATAGATGAGGAAATAGGAATTAACTGATAACTGTTTTTTATGGAGAATTTTGCAATAAAAAATTGTTACAAGACTAGCGAAGGTTTACACGCAAATTGTTTAAAGAAACTCTGCATGTTAGGCAAGGTATTGATTTTAAGAGCTAAAATATTTCATTTTACTAATTTTAGATGATTAAGAAATGTTCAATATAAAGGTGGCTATTCTGCACAATACAGTTGCACCTTATAGACATCCTCTTTTTGAGCAACTATCTAAAAATGTAGATTTAATTGTTTATCAGTGCTCTGAGAGAGAAAGTACACGTAAATGGGAGTTATGGCCTAGAAATTATAGTTATAAATTTAAGGTTCTATACAGAATTTTCATCAAGACTCCAATTGGAGATTTTAATTTGAATCCAACAATTGTAACGGAAATTGTTAAAAATAGACCACATGTGGTAATTATAAATGGATACACTGATCCTACAACATGGATTACCTTTGCAATATCGAAAATATTGAAGATACCGACAATCCACTGGACTGAAGGCATAAAGCAGCCCACTTCATTCCTGGGATTTATAACGAGGCCTATTCGTAAGCTGTTTATAACACAATCCGATTGTATAGTGGTTCCCGGAAAACTTTCTAAAAATTATGTCATCAGCTTAGGAGCCAAAAGAGAGAAAGTGTTTTTAGCTCCGAATGCAATAGACAATGTATTATTCATAAGGACTTCTCAAAAATATTATAAATTTAAAAATCAATTGAAGGCTTTTTTTGGGTTTGAAGATAAAATCGTAATTTTTTCTGTGGGACAATTGATTGAAAGGAAGGGATTCGAATACCTCTTGCAAGCATATTCGCGAATTGAAAAAGAGTTCAGTGAGGTAGCACTATTAATTTGTGGGAGTGGGCCATTAAAGAACAAACTGATAGAATTGGGGAGGAAATTTAAAATTCAAAAATTTAAAATAATAGACTCAGGTATTAGTTTAAAGCAGCTAATAGCTTTATACTCTATTGCGGAGGTCTTTGTGTTGCCCACATTAGAGGATGTATGGGGTTTCGTTATAAACGAAGCTATGGTGTGCGGGTTACCGGTAATAAGCACGTTTGCCTCTCAAGCAGCATTAGAAATGATAAATGATGGAGAAAATGGTTATATTGTAAAAGAAGGAAATCCGGAGGAATTGTACGTAGCTTTAAAAAAGGTAATTGAGGACCACAATTTAAGGGAGAAAATGAGAATTAATGCAATTGAGACTGTGACGAATAAATTTAATGTTTCTAAAATGGCTGATGGTTTTATATCCGCCATAAAGTATTCTATTAAAGTGATTGAGAAATGAATTTTCAAAATCTATCTATTGTCCTTAATAATCCGAAATTACTGTTGAAATTTCTTTTAAGAAATAGAAATTTGGCAAAATTTTTACAGATTGATGAAAAAGATGTTAAAAGATATTTTAAGGAGTCTGATAAAATTACCAACTACATTATTTCATCAATTAAAGGTTCAAAAGTAACCAGCACCATGTGTACTCCATTAAGGGGACCCATAGTTTATGTATGTGTTAGAGCTTTAAAACCAGAAATAATGGTTGAGACTGGAGTCGGCTCTGGCTCTTCGACAACCTATATATTGCATGCGATGAAACTTAATAATAAAGGTCTACTTTACAGCATAGAGTTGCCTAATGTGGATTGTGATGCCATTATACCAAGAGGAAAACAAATTGGTTGGCTAGTTCCTGAAGAATTGAAGTCTAGGTGGCGATTGATTCTTGGAAGAAGTCAAGAGAAATTACCAACATTGCTTCAAGATCTAAACTCCATTGATGCCTTCTTACACGATAGTGAACATCAATATAACACAATGATTTTTGAATATCAAAAGGCTTATGCTCATCTAAGGGAAAGCGGATTATTAATATCAGATGATGTACACTGGAATAATGCCTTTATAGATTTCACAAAAAAAATTGTTCCAAAGCGATGGATTATTTTTGATGGTTTAGGTGCCATTATAAAGTAAGCATTCTCTCAAAACTTTAAAAAATCCGCGGAGTGCTTTAGTTGTTTCCCATGTGCCCAAAAGTTTCTATAATTATAGTTAACTATAATGGTGCACCATTTTTAGGTAAGTTATTCTCGTCTTTACAGGTTCAAACATTCAAAGATTTTGAAGTAATATTCGTTGATAATAATTCGACTGATGATAGCTTAGAAATTACAAAGTCCTTCACTAAGAAAGACTTAAATATAAGTATAGTGAAATTGCCAAATAATACTGGTTTCTGTAATGGTAATAATATTGGATTTAAATATACAAAAGGAATTTATGTAGTTCTCTTAAATAACGATACATATGTTTCACCAACATTTCTTGAAGAGTTAGTTAAGTCAATGGATTCAAACTCTTCAATAGGTATTTGTCAGAGCAAAATTATAGACCTTAGAAATAAATGCTATGTGTACGGTAATTTTTTAGTAGTTTACGGAAAAAATAGTTTTAGCAAGCCTTTCAAAATCGAGGATGACCTTTTCGAGGGCGCTTTTTATGCTTCTGGAGCGGCGCTGATA
>JAVZJF010000159.1:0-2901 GCA_038870935.1 Candidatus Anstonellales archaeon
CAAGCATAAAAATTAAAAGAATAACATATTTTCTATTCATGCAGCCCAACACATTTTATGAGACTTTATTATATTTAAATATTATGGAAAGAGTAATATTTCACTAAACTTTTAGTATCCGAAATAGTAGTAGTCGCCAGCTAAAATAATATCAAAAGAGCCATAAGCAACCATAATTTTTTCACCTATTTCATTTAGAAAATAAACTTTTACTTCAGCATTTTGGATAATAGGAGTATTAGCCAAGTCAATTCTTGCAGTGCAAGTTTCGTCAAATACGCTTTCAAGATGTACAAATTTGTTATTATATTTTCCATCCACTTCAACAACATACCCTGCCATACCAGTGGTGCCAATGAAGGTGACATTTAATGGATAATAGTCAGAACGTTTACTTGTAGAAATAATTAGATCATCAATATATGCAGTTTGAGTACCACGATAACCAAAACTCAAAGTTAAATTTAAAATTCCATAATTAGGAGGAATTGTATCCATATCATTAAAAACTAACTTAGAAGTATGATAAATTTCTAGTTCAAGCTTATACAAACCAGTTAAGAGCTTATCCATAGAAGTTATAATCGTATAATTACTTGGTAAAGAAAATTTAGAACTGTTTATTTTTTTAAAATTATTCTTATATATTTCAAGTATATTTCTTTTCAGTTGTAGACTATAACGGTCAATTTGATCAATTTTAGGATTTTTAGCGTTTGGATTTTTGCTATAAAAGACAGTAATATTATTATAAATAACATCTGTTTGACCATAAATTTTTTGAATAATCCATAATTTTGTTGCAAAATCATTATTTTTGCTAATAACTATTGGGGCCCTTAATATGGATACATTACCATAGGAAGAAGTTGGACACAACATGGTTCCATTACAATACATACCTTTTATAACGAGTCCAGACAAATTATTCGATGAAAAATAGCTATAAAAAAATGCAGGTCTTTCCTTTAACAGGATACTTGCAAACGGACTTAAATATGTTCGCATACCCACGAAAACACCCCTTTTATCTTTAACATATAATGTGATAGCTTGAGGGGGTTGCCCTAATGCCGGCTTAGGTATTTTATTTTTTAAACTAACAACATATAGCCCGGGACTGGTTGCACTTATACTCGTATATTCTACAGGTACACCATTTAAATAAATCCAGCAGGATTTGGAATCAAAGATTTCGGCTGGTAAATTATTTTCTTTACAAAGTTTGAATGATAACTGATCGTATGTTGGTGTTATGATAAAATCACTTATTTTTAAATATTGGGTATAATTTTTTTCCCAATTATAGAAATTTAAATATGTTAGATTAAGACAAAGATTCACTTTTATTTGAGAAAGCCCTACATTTTCATATTCAAATGTTAATATATTTTCTTTATCCATTTTTAATTGAATGCCTTTTGTAGAATATGTGACAATTATTGACTGAAGCCAGAAAGTTAAATTATCATACGCCTTAATACGTAAATTATCCAATGATTCAGAACCTTCAAAATATTTATTTGATGAACAAACCAGTATATAGCTAAGCAATCTGTTCAAGTCCTGATTAATGTTGTCAACAACTTCTTTTGTGTCATAGTAATATAGTTTTTGATATGTTGTTGAAGTAAAATGCAGACTTGTTGAGATAGCTAACATTAGAAGAGCAAGTATTAAAGCTGTTGCAACTATAACCTGTCCCCTTTTTCTTACCACAACTCATCTTCCTCCTAAGTCCGCTAATTTTAAATCAAAAACTAAGGTTGTCATGTTTCTCATTGTATAAATGTATGTTACTTGAGCTGTTGCTCCAACATAAGTGAAGACTGATTCATTGTCTACATTTGATATTCTTTTATTATTGACTTTTTTTAATGAAACAAGTTCGATTATATAACTATCTTCGCTACCTTTTGGTTTTATGCTTTTATATACATTGACTTCAAATATTAAATTTGAGGGGACAAAAGAATTTATTGCTATCTTTAACCTATCCTCCCAATCTTCGTAAGGCTTACCGTTTAAGTCAAAGAAAATGTTTTCAAAAGCTTCACTGGACGATAGTTTGCACATCAGATTGTATCCAAATTTTTGCAGTTCATCAGCAGACCTTACATGAGAGGCACTTGACGGTATAAGTAGATAATAGCTTACAGAAAAAGCTGAAATTATAAGAACAGACGATATAAGGGCTTCTATGATTTTTGATACGGCCTTCATTCGGCCATCCTCCACAATGTTAGTTCAATATAATAAGAGTTTTTTCCTAATGTTACAATTCTGGAAAGAGTTTCAGTCTTTCTAACTACAGCTGAAACTGTAGAACTTTTAAAGTCAAAAGCTACTGGCACAATTGGCTTGGTTGCAAAAGCAAACCATTCACGACCCCTGCTTTCTACAAAAATTCCAGCAACAAAAATATCAGAAGAAACATACTGTTCTAATTCGTAAACTCTATAACTTTTACCCCCTCTATTAACTATTTTTCCAGCTTCCCCCGTTGAGGTTACATTTATTGCCGGAATCTCTATTGGAGACATTTCACTAGTAATACCCAGAACAGTAATATCTGCATGGGCACCGAGATGATTAGCAGACTTTGAAGTGTTAACTTTTTCATTAAATGATGCAATGAGATAGTTATCAATAATTAATAAATCCAAAGTTTTTAGTTGATTAAAAGTGAGCACAGTTTGTGATTGAAGACCATAATATTTTGCTGTCACCAAAAGAAAAGGAAAAGATTCTGCATTTTGATTTATTTCAGGTACGTATACACCAGTAAAATTCATTATTGTCCACCCTTCAAAGTTTGTCAAATTGGTTTTAGTAGAATAACCAGTAAACTTATAAGTATACTCTTGTCCTTGCAATTTAATCATTTGGAAACAATAGTAG
>JAVZJF010000160.1:0-2853 GCA_038870935.1 Candidatus Anstonellales archaeon
GATGAGGAAAAATTAAATCATAACCTCCTCCATGAATGTCTAAAGGTAATCTCGAATACTTAGAAGCCATGGCTGAACATTCTATGTGCCATCCTGGCCTACCTTTTCCCAATTTTGATTCCCAATAAGGCTCTTGAGGCTTTGCAAATTTCCAAAGAGCAAAATCCGCAGGATTTTTCTTCTCTTCATCAATTTCTACCCTTGCTCCTGCTTTTATACTTTCTAAATCTTGTTTTGATAAATTTCCATACCTAGAAAATTTGGAAACCTCAAAATAGATTCCTGATGAGGTAATATAAGCATATCCATTTGAAAGCAATAATTCAATAATTTCTTCAATTTCTTTAATATGTTCACTTACTTTTGGATAATAATCTGCTTTCAAAATATTTAATTTGTATAGAGATTCATGACCTATCTTAGTAAAGTGTTCTGAAATCTCTTTCCAACTTTTGTTTTCTTTTAATGCTCTGTTTATTATTTTATCATCTATGTCAGTAATGTTTTGAATATGATTAACTTCATAACCAGAATATAAAAAAAATCTTTTAAGAACATCAAAAGCAGAATAAGTTCTCGCATGACCTATATGAGTGTAATCATAAGGTGTAATTCCACAAACATACATGTTAATTTTTCCTTTTTCAACTTCGCTAAATTTCCTTAATTTTCTTTCATATGTATCGTATAAAAAAATCTGCATGGATTAAAATTTGTTAATAAACGTTTTTAACCTTAGAAGAGCAGTAAGAATATAAAAACTTTGTTTAACACTATTGTTTAATTATATTCTAAAATATCCCTATGCAGGGGTGGCGGAGCCTGGTCAAACGCGTTGGACTTAAGATCCAATCCCATAGGGGTTCGAGGGTTCAAATCCCTCCCCCTGCACTTTAAGAGTTTATTTACACTTGAGATAGAATTTTAAAAAAACGTCTTAATCTAAGAAAGGTTTAAATAAGTGACTTTTTTCCTGAAGTGTATCTATCACAATAAAAAAAGATAATCGCTTTAGGATAAAGATTGTTATAAAAAATGGAAAAAGCTTATAAAGCCTTACCTATAATTATTAAATATGGATAATCGTGGTTTAAGAATAAAAGTAATGCTCTCAATTGACCATAAAAAAATTATTGAAAAACTTATTTCCTTAATTAATGCCAAAAATTTAAATAGTACAAAGTTATTAATTGAAGACCATTTCCACAATGAAACTTCTAACGAAAGATCAAAATATTCTATTAAGGAAGTTAGTAAGCTACAAGAAGAGATCTTATCAGATCACAATGTTTCAAATTACGGTAATCTCTTATCGTTCGTGTTGGATGAGTATACTCCAACTTCACTAAGACTTACAAAAAATATTCTTAAACTCTTAAATGCACCTGATGTGACAAATGCTAAAGAAAGACAATTTAATGCATTATTTTATTACATAATTATCCAACATGTCATAAATAAATTAAACCTCCCAAACCCAGTTCTTATAGGAGGTTGGGCTACGTTTTTCACATACTATTCTATATTTGGCGAAGATGCATTTAAAGATTGGAGAGGTAGTCATGATCTAGATTTAATTGCTATTGATTTAACTACATTATCAGCAATTAAAGATAGTGTTATTCTAACTAGATATGGGCTGTCTGCTTCACTTATGCACTCATTATCTTTAGAAAATAAATACTCAACAACATTAATAGATATAGAAAGATCTATTCAGGTTCATTGCGATATTGCTATACCAAATAATCAAGGTATGGTTATTATAGATAACCTAGCACTTGAACGACATATTCTGCTTGAAAGCTCTGTTAATCTAAGATTTAGCGAAACATTATCAGTTCATTTATTAAATCCAATGTTGCTAATCCTTGCCAAATTATCGGCAAATAGGCCTAAAGACTATTTAGACATACAAATAATCACATATTCTTTACTCGAGGCCATTAAAAAAAATGATGAAAGATTAGAAAAAGAACTCATAAATTTTATTACTATTTTATATGAATATTCACAAAAACAAATAGCTGAATTCAAAAGTGCAGGATTATTATAATTAAAAAAGTCCAAAACTATTTCTAAGAAAATGTTAAATATATAAATTGTGAAGTGATAGTAGTTAATAGGTAGGTACTATGAAAACGAGAGGGGTTAAGATTATCAGAGAAGATGATTTAGAATATCAAATAAAAAACAATCAGTTAGAGATTAAATTGCAGATGATAAAAAACGCTATTGTTATGATTAGTGTACTCTATTTAATTGCTTTATTGTTAATTCCTCCTTACGTCTTTAACAAAAACTATTATCAGCAACATTACTATGTTGAACAAGCTCAGCAAGTTGATGAAATTTTTGTAGAAAAAATTCCTTCTTTTAGTGATGTACCTTCATTGAACTCTTTAGTGCCAGAAATTTCTTTGAAAGACATTACGATCTTCTCTTGTAAGAAAGATGTTTCAACAAATGACTATTATATAGCGGTGAATATTAATGACGAACCACTGCCAGGTATTTTAAGATTTAAAGATTATTCAACAAAACCATATATCTATGGTGAACTTGTTCTTTTACCTGACCCTGAAGAAATTGTGAAAAATAGAAAATCAATAGTTTACAAGATTCGATTAACTTTAGAAGAATTCGAAGGTTTGGAATTGGTATGTAATGGCTAAAAAAGCTTATCGTAAATTTCTTTGTGACATAATGCTTAGTAATATCTGTAGATGGCTGAGAATATTAGGAATAGATTCAGAAATGCCAAAAGAACAAGATGACGATTTTATTATAACCTATGCTTTTAAAACAAATAGAGTTTTACTAACCAAAGACAAAGAACTTTACAATAAAGCT
>JAVZJF010000161.1:0-2825 GCA_038870935.1 Candidatus Anstonellales archaeon
CGCGATAAAAAACGTGGCGTAATAGTGACAGTAGGGCTAGAAGAACACCATCATCCTTATTTGGCAAGGATTGTGCTTAATAGAATGAAACTTAAAAGTGGAGGCATAGACAATTTAGTCAGGCAGGATGCAGAGATTGGTGCATTATATGGTAAGATTATTAGTGGTTTTTTCCCTTATGTTAAAATGTCAAAAAGCATTCCGGCTTCCTCTATTAGTTTAGGTGATAGCCTAAAAGAGTTACATAGAAAAATTATTAATTGTGGGAGAAAAAACGAAGAAGTTATTTTACAAATGATAATATTGGCTTCTAATTGGGATCAAGATAGAATAATAGAAGCAAAAAATGCTTTTGAGAATTCAATTAAAGATTACAAAAGGTGGTTAAGAATAAAGTATGAATATTTGGAGTTTTTTATTAAAATTAAAACCATCTGGGAACAATCAAGATACGATAAAAATGTTGATATATATCAAGAAATATTTAAATTGTGAGTTGTATGGTATTATAAGACTAAATTACTAAGTATCAATTTAAAACATTTGAGGTTGTATAAAGAAAATAAAGTATGGTTGTTTTTTGTTTTTTAATCCTCGTTTTCATTAACTATTTTATCAGAAGGGTGGAAGTTGCTACTAATATGATTTTTCACAGTCAATAATAAAAGAGAAAAGTTCGTCACAATTTTTTATAATTTTATTTCATTTAACAAAAGGTTGAAGTTATTTCTATAATCGAGACCGGAAATTACTGAATAATGTTTTACATCTTTAAATATTCGCATTAACTGTTCCCTACTTTTACTTCTTTTTAAATTAACGATACCGGTCAAATTTTTGAAAAGCATCACGGTGGGAGAAAAACTTACCTCCAAAAACATACTTACGGTTTTAATGGAGTTGATTTTTTTAATAATAATGCCTGATTGATTTTTTTTAAGCGAGATTTTCAATACGTGGGTTATTCGATTAGCTGTGGTATTATGTTTATTATAACATAAGGATTCAAAATCTATTGACATTTGTTTTTCTTTCCCAAGGTCGAATAGCTTTTCTTTAGGTGTATTCGCTAGAGCTAGGAAAGAATCATTGACGATTCCGGCTTTTATAAAAAAATCTTTAAATTCCAAATATGTTCCAATTCTTATATTGAAATAATTTCTTACATTATAATTAAGCAGTTTTCCATGTTTTGTTATGTATGTGGTTTCTTCTGTAAGAATGCGCCACCCATTCTCTAAAAATAATAAAGAGAAGGTAGTCTTCCCGCCCAAAGAAGAACTCACTAGAAGAACGGTGCTCTTTCCATTATCGACAACCCCCCCATGAACTGCATATAAATCGCCACATAATAAATATGGCGTTAATAATAAAATATTAATCATACTTAAGGACTTTCTATCGCCGTTAGTTACAATCAAACAACAATTTGATTCTGTGTTGTAAATATAATAAAAATAATTATAGCATTTGATGATATGGAACTTATTATCTACTGTACACTTACAACTGGAAGTATTACGGGTAGCTAGATTAAACGCCTTTACATATTTATTTGTTGACCAACCTGAACACTGGAATATTAATTCAATTTTTCGAAAGATGTCTTTACTTTCTGTAACAAAAGCCTCAATAACATTTTTGTTAACTCTTGAACTCTTTGGCAATACATTAAACACGGAACTTAAATTCACCAAGTTATAAGAATACGGCTTGTAATTACAAACAACTTTTGTTAGTAAATTATCAGTAATCAAATTGCACGATGTATAATTTAAGTCATTTATTATCGACTTGATACTACTGTTAAAAATATTGGTTATTCTTTTGGTTAAATCATTCATAGAAAATTTATTTTTCATTTATATCTTTAAAAAATATTTTAAGCTCTTTTATAGTATTGTATGAAAATAATATTTTTATTAAATCATTTCTATTTTTCATCTTAAGCTTATCAGTTGTGTAATTATATTTTTTACGCAAAACATTTACGTTTTTGATAGCCAGTATATCTGGGAATACTTTAATTATATAATTTAGCGCAAAGAGTACGCACCTATCGAAACCGAATTTTATAGAGTCATAATATATTATTTCCGGGTTAATTTCTTTAAAATATTTTTGAATAAATATATATATATCGACAAGTTTATATAAGTCCAAAACCTTTCTTTTTTTAATAATATCTATTGAGGCTACATCTTTGTAAAAGTGATTACATAGATGAATAAATAGATGTTCTTTTTTAAGCGAATATATTGAGAAATTATTATTAAAGGGGATGAGAATCCTTTCTTTCAAGAAATGATTTACTGCTTCTTCATTGTAATCGCCAGGTCTACCATCTAAAGAAAAGTTAATATCAATATCAATGGTTTTAAGAGTTTGTTTGTTTGTAATTTTTACAAAAGGCGCCATTACGCCTCTATTTTTTATTAACCATGTGATTGTATCTTGACCAAATTTTTCAATAACATCTTTTTTATAATCATATTGACCTTGCAAAAATTTCAATCTATATAAAATTTTTTCAACATTTTGAATTGACTCTTTTCGCACTAAAATATCAATATCATTAGAAACTCTAGCCCCAAGTGGATAAATAATGCTCGACAGAACTGCTCCTTTTAAAAATGCATGGTCTATATTTGCCCTACATAGTACTAATGAGATGATTTTGATATATTTTTTTTGAAGTTCCGTTCTTATACTTTGTGCCTGGTGAATCATGTAGAGTGTAAAGAAAACGGGGAAATCTAACTCCCGCACTTGGATTGATCTTAAGGTTTCATAGGCTAGACCAGCAATTCGGTGATAGCATAAAT
>JAVZJF010000162.1:0-2812 GCA_038870935.1 Candidatus Anstonellales archaeon
TGGACTAAAATAAATTCTAAAATTTTTATTAAATTTAATAATTTTTTTATTTTTTTTTTTTAATAATTAATAATTAAATAAATATATAATTTTTAATAAATTAAAATATTTTCTGTAATATTTTTTTATGATGATTTTAATACATACATTATTTTGCTTATAAATGAATTTAAACTTGCACCATACATAATTTACACTGAATCTAAATTTGGAATGTTAGATCCTGTATTTCAATTTCTTTTGCAGCTAACTAAAATGCAATTAGTAGCTTTAGTATTAATTTTTATTGGAATAATCTATGCATATAAAGTTCAATCGAGTTTAAGATTCTTAGCAATACTAGGTCTATCAGGTCTAATTGGTGCAATAGGAGGTAAGTTCATCCATTTTATAACTGATTATACCTTAAGACTAAACGTGTTCATTATGCTGGCTGCTCCAATGGGATTGTACTACGGGGCGCAATTAATACAAAATATATTTAGAAAAATTATTTTAAAGAAAATGCAGTCTTCAAGAATCCTCTTAATCTTTATATTTTCTGTAATACTAATAGGCTCTGTCTCATCTTGGTTCTTTTCACAATTAATGTATCCGGAGACGCCAAAAACAGCATCAGACAGTCATTTCTATATTCACGATGCTTTTTTAACATCAACATTCATTGGAAACAATTTGGAGTCTCCGAATAACATATTATTCCTAGGTAATTACCGATACAGATATCTAACATCAATTTATAAAATCGATTTAAATGAGGACTATGGCAACCTTTGGAGCATTTACGTTATTAGGAGGCAATCAATTTTTTTAGTGTTGTCCAAACTTTCAGTTCAAATTGATGATCGTTATAGTCCTCCCCTTGGCAAAAAATATTGGGACCAACTATATGGGAACGCAGTTATTTTGTTTGATTCTCGAATGTCTAAGGTTTTCCTGCTAAAAATATATAATCAAAAAATGTATTTTAATACTACTGTTTAGCTATTGAGTTTGTTAAAATAAATTTGGGCTTCATATAATAATTATGGGTGATAAAATCATTATATTTATTTTATCAAACCTGCCGGCCTAATAAATCATAAAAATTAAGCTTTTATTAATATGAATGAAACAAAATTACTTAATCTAATAATTTTTCATACTTCCTATATTGATCTATGTTTACCTCCAGAAACAGATGGGTTGTATGGTACTTATGAATGAACATTTGCTAGAACAATTTTTAGATTGCTTCCATACCCTTAATATGCGATCTCTAAATAAAAAGGTGAAAGATTTCCTAATTAAAATACATTATAGCCCTCTTAATACAAATGAAATGGTAATTATATTTCTGGTATACAACATTAACCTTCTATCATTAAAGTGAGGAAAAGGTTTCCTAAAATGGTAATCTCGTTGTTTGTATATTCAGCAAAGATTTTTTATGGTTTTCAGAAGTGTAACAAAAAAGAGTTTTTATTATATACTGACAGTGATGTCAAAACTGTTTTCCGCGAGTTAAATTCAATAATTACCAACAACTGTTTAAATTAAGGATTATATGTCTTGATCTTGAAGATAGCTATAGTATCGCCAACTGGTTTAGGAGGCGTACCCATTATTACATCGAAATTAACACAAGCTCTTAAAGATGAAGGCTTTCAAACTGATCTTGTAAAAATCCGGGGTGGGGTTATCAATTCATTTAATGATGATCTTAAAATAATCCGTAAATTAAACGCTTTTGAGGTAATCCTTTACATGGGATCGGTTGCTCGCATGAGTAGCATTTTACTTAGGAAAAAATTTATTGGTCTTTTCATACATGGGTTTTTGTTGGACGAATATAGAAATGCAATTATACACAATAATGCAAGGACTAGTTTAGGTGCATTGGTTGAATTCACTTGGTGGAAAATGATAAACATGAGTACCTTTAAGCCAAATTTTTACATATTCCATAGTAAAACAGCATGTAAAAATAACATTATATGTAATGGTAATTGTGTAATACTTCCACAATTTATATTGTCAACCGAGGTAAACTGGTTTGAAAAATTTAGTAAGAGATTAAGAGACATTTATTCTCAGAAGGATAAAGTATTTCCAATAATACTTTCTTATACATCTTTTGCCAATTCTCCGCGTCTACTATCTTTCACCTCTTTGTTATATATAGCAAGACGCCTCTCTTTTTCTCTCAAAAGGGATGTTCTTTTTTACATTATAGATCCTAAAATAGTTAAAGAAGAAGTTTATCAGTTTGATAGAGTAAAAGTTGTTGTCAGAGGTTTCATGCCTAGAGTAGAATTTCTTAAGTTAATGGCCTTTTCAGATTTATATATTGAACCAAGTATTGATGAAGAAATTGGATTTGACAGCATAGAGGCAGGTCTTTTTAAAATACCCATAGCAAAAATTACTCACCCCCAATTTATCGCTTTGCAAGATTATTCACGGGATGAAGTTATTGTAGAAAAAAATCTTTCGCTTTTTGTAAACGCTCTATATGAATATATTAATAATATTGAACAGTATAAAGACTACTATAGTAAAAGATACTACAATTTCCTTATTAAAAAACGGTCATGGGAAATTGTTAAAAAACCTCTTTTAGATAAATTAAATAGCTTAAGAAGTCCTTCAATCACATAGCATCGCAGAACAGTTTTATTACAAAATAAATTTAATCTTATTAATCAAAAAACATTCTTTACGGCAGTATTATATAGATTATGCAAAAAAGTGATGGAACTTCATCAAAAAGTTTAGAAGAGAATAATACATTATCAAGCTTTATCTGTATAGATATGGGTAAACTCGTTAT
>JAVZJF010000163.1:0-2798 GCA_038870935.1 Candidatus Anstonellales archaeon
TTGCCGCTATAGGAATAACGTATGAAGAAGCAACTTTTTTCATAAAGAGCTTTGAAAAAGGAGGTACATTAGACAGAACAGTTATATTTCTCAATTTAGCTGATGATCCATCTGTTGAAAGATTAATTACGCCTAGATTGGCTTTGACAACAGCAGAATATCTTGCTTTTGAAAAGGACATGCACGTGTTAGTAATTTTAACTGATTTAACTAACTATTGTGAAGCTCTTAGAGAAGTAGCTGCTGCAAGAGAAGAAGTGCCTGGGAGAAGAGGTTATCCAGGATATTTGTATACAGACTTATCAACTATTTATGAGAGAGCAGGAAGAATAAAAGGAAAGAAAGGTACTATTACACAATTCCCTATTTTAACGATGCCAGGAGATGATATAACCCATCCTATACCTGACTTAACAGGTTATATCACTGAAGGACAAATAGTTTTATCAAGAGATTTGCATAGAAAAAATATATATCCTCCTGTTGATGTTTTACCTTCATTGTCCAGATTGATGAACAATGGAATAGGAAAAGATAAGACAAGAGAAGATCATAGAAATGTTGCAGATCAATTATATGCTGCTTATGCAAACGGGAGAGAATTAAGATCATTAAGTGCTGTTGTTGGAGAGGAAGCCTTAAGTGATATCGATAAATTGTATTTGAGATTCGCAGATGAATTCGAAAACAGATTTGTCAAACAGAGAACAAATGAGAACAGGTCTATTGAAGATACTTTAAATTTAGCTTGGGAACTATTATCAATGTTACCTGAAACCGAGTTAAAGAGAATCAAAAAAGAATACATTGAAAAATATGGTAAGGAGTTCTACAAGAAAAAAGAAGGAATAAAAGAGACATAAACAAATTTTATTGTCAAATAAATGTGATAATATGCCAGAAAACGTTAACCCAACCAGAATGGAGTTAATTAATGCTAAAAAAAGAATAAAGTTAGCTGAAAAAGGTCATGGATTACTAAAAAAGAAAAGAGACGCTTTGATAATGGAATTCTTTAAGGTCTTAAAAAAGGCTAAAGATCAGAGAAAAATAGTGAATAGGATTCTAAGAGAAGCGTATAAAAATTTACTTGTAGCTGAACTAAATTACGATAAAGCTTACATAGAATCAGTTATTCTCGCATCGCAAAAATATGCAAACATTTATGCACAAACAAGAAATATTATGGGATTAAAAATTCCTGATATTAGAGTTGATAAAAGTTGCGAAAACAAATATTATGAATTAATTTTACCATCCCCTGCTATTGCAAATGCAAGAAAATTGTTCCAAGAGGCACTAAAACTAATTATAGAATTGGCAGAAACTGAAATAGCCATCAAAAGAATTATTAAAGAGATTGAAAAGACAAAAAGAAGAGTGAATGCTTTAGAGTATATAGTTATTCCAAGATTAAAAAATAATGCTAAGTTGATTTCTTTTAGATTGGAAGAAATGGAAAGAGATACCTTTATAATGCTTAAAACACTGAAGAAAAAAATGGATTAGAGTAAAATTCTAACTTTAACACTCTTAAAAAAAACAATAATGACTAATCCAGCAATTCTGTCATAATAAAGTCAATGCTTGCCTTAAATACCTTATTTTTAGAAGACTCTGATAACATAGTAAGGAAATTCAACATAGCATTTCTTAATTTATTACCAGCAATCAAATCCTTCAAACGTAGAATATGCACATTAACATTTGAAAAATAATAATCTACGTTCTGTGAATCAATAATTTGCAACTTAATTGGAACAAGTATAAATGATACTGACAAAAAAGGTAAATTAAATTTTAATGATTTTGTAATTAACTCCTTTGATAATTCAAATATATATGAACTGTCTTTTACAGTCAAACTACAAGAATGGAAATTATACGCATTCCTTAGAGAATCTAGTAAATTATTAACACTATAAGAAAATGATAAAGAAGAACGAATCATTAGCTCTAATGTAAGGAACTTATATTTCAATGCATAATTAGAATTTCCATTGTTGTTTAGCATATGAAGACAAAACAATTGAAAAGGACTCAAATTAAATCCTGTTGAATAACTTGGGTCTGCACCATATTCGATGAATAATTTAATCAATCGATACGCCTTCGGATAATTTTTGTGAGCATAATAACAAATATAATGTAATGGTGTATTTGATAAATCATCACTTATTCTAAGGTCTGCACCAAATAATATCAATGATTTAGCTATCTTTTCTGCATTTGAATAATCTTTATGTGCATGCATAGCTAAATCAAGTAATGCTAAAGATAGGGTATATCTGTCATTCTTATTAAGTGCAGAAACTACATCTTTGCTATTGACATTAACAAAAAATTTTTCTACCATTGGCATTTTAGTAAGTAAATTTTTTCTAATACGCTTTACATACCTCTTATCATAATTGGGTAGTAACATTTTTGAACACTCTTTCATAAACAGTATTTGCTTTTGCTCTGTTTTTAAATTTTTTTGGATTGGTAAATAAATATGCTTAAAAATCCATATTATGTCTCTTCTTATTTCTATTTTGGTAAGATTAAAATCTCTTTCTCTGCATGAATGTCTGGTGCAAAAGGAATATCTAATTTTACTCTTAGATACCACGTGACTTTTCTATTATCAATATCAAATGAAAAAGAAGTGGGATATACATTAAAAGGTATTGTAAACTTACCCAAAATCTTTTCATCCTTGTATTTGCCTTCTTTTGCTATTTTTGCTTTTGAAAATATGTGCTCAGAATTTATTATTTTCTCTTCTGCAATGGTTCTATCACCCACAGGTATAC